>NZ_JBHWJY010000017.1:77474-118084 GCF_042731135.1 Streptomyces sp. NPDC059874 | reverse complement strand
CCCAACGCGGGAAACTCCTCCCCCCCCCCCCCCCGGGCGGGCCGGGGGGGGCCGACGTCCTGCTCGTCTCCCTCGGTCTGATCGACCTCGGCTTCTACACGAAGGCCGACGAGACCGCCGCCAACGCCCGGCGGTTCATCGCCGAGGCGCGAGCGGCCCGCCCGGGAATCCGGATGGTCCTGCTCCCGGTGATCCCGAACGTCCGGGCCGAGGAGGACGCGCCGTTCGCGGCCGAGGTCGACCGCTTCAACGAGCTCCTGGCGAAGGCGGTCGCCGACCTGACGAGCGACGCCTCCCCCGTCCTGCTGGCCGCGCGCCCGGCCTCGTACGACATCCACCAGGACACCTACGACGGCACCCACCCCAACGCCTCCGGCGAGCACCGGCTGGCGGGGGAGTTCGCGGCGGTGCTGCACCAGGCCTGGGGCCTCGGCGGCCCTTACCGCCCGCAGGGCTAGGCCGTCTCTTCCGCCCCCTCATCCGCAGCCGTACCCGCAGTCGGCTGCTGCGCCTGCCTGATCTCCCTCAGGTAGTCCAGGGCCTGCTTCCCCGAGACCTCGCCCAGGAGCCGGTCCTCGTGCAGTCCGCGGCGGGCTTCGTTGCGGGCGTTGACGAGCGCCTCGGCCCGCAGGACCAGCAGGCAGCCGAACACCAGGGCGCCGACCACCCACCATGGTGCCTCGGCGAGGAGGCCCAGCGCGGCCGTCAACAGGCCGCCGAGGGAGGCGAGAAGGCGGTAAGCAGTCATCGGTGAACTCCTCTGAGGACGGGCAGGGGAAGGGGACTTCGGCAGATCCGCCAAGGAATCCCCTGAACCTGGCAGTTGGCCGTACAAGCGCCGCCCGGCCGGCCAAGATGGGTGCTCCGGGCAGGGACGGAAGCCCCCGGCGACCCGGCCGGCGGCAACTCCCACCGACGACGTTCCTCCGCTCGCAAGCCGTCCACCAGGGGCTTCGGGCAACCGTGAACGCGTGAACGCCAATGAACGGGCTCCGAACGAGGAGAGTGAATGGCAGGACGTGGAGGCTCCCAGCCCAAGGGCCCGCAGCGCCCCGATCCGGCGGCCGCCGCACCGCAGTTCCGGTCCTGGGCGGCGCTCATGCGCCGCGTCTACGACGAGCTCTACATGGAGCTGGAACCGGCGGAGCGCCCGTCGGTCAGGGCAATGGCCGCCGCGGCACATCGCAGCGACGGCTACATGTCGCAAGCGTTCTCCGGCAAGGGGCGTATGGAGCTGGAGTCGTTCCGCTTGTTGGTCAAGGCGCTGGGCGGGGACCCCGGCACATGGGAGCCGCGCTGGCACCGGGCCGAGGCCCGGCAGCAGCCGCCCGCCGATGTGGAGCCACCGCCTCCGCCGCTGCCCGGAGTCGAGGACGAGAGCCCGGAGATCCCTGAGAGCTCCGCCGGCCCCGACGCGGACCTGCGACGCTACCCCCTCCGCCGCTTCGTGCGGACCGTCCTCGCGTGGGCGGCCGCGGTGTTCGCCTCACCGGCCCGCTCCCGCCGGGACAAGCACGCGGTGCGGATGCGGCGCACGCTGATCAAGGCGGTCATGGCCCGGGCGGCCAAGGACTTCGGGCGGGCCGAGGCCCACTACTACCTCGAACCGCGGTTCGTGATCCTCGAGCAGCCGGAGGAGGCGAACTTCGGGAGCAGGCGCCGGGAGAGGACCCGCCGGCGGGCCGATCCCCGGCGGGTGGAGACCGTGAGCAGCGTCCGCGCGCTCTACGAGGACATGGAAGACCTCGTGGTGCTGAGCAAGGCGGGCATGGGCAAGACCACGCAGCTCGCTTGCCTCGCCCACCGGCTGGCCGAGGAGGCCCTGGCCGGCGGCCACGACCGGGACCCTTCCTGCATCCCGGTCTACCTGCGCCTCGACACCTACCGCGGCGAACCGATCGAGGAATGGCTGGCCGCCCAGTTGAGCAAGATCAAGGGCGTCTCGGCCCTGCTCGTACGCAGCTTGCTGGACCAGCACCTGCTGCTCCCGGTGCTGGACGGACTGGACGAGGTACCGGAGGCCGATCGGCCCAAGTGCGTCAAGGAACTGCTGCGCCTGCGCGAGCTCTGCCCGGGCATGGCCGTCGGCTGCCGGACGGACGAAGGCGATCTGCGCCGCCTCGCCGAGGGCTTGCACGCGCTGCGCTACGTGGAGATCCAGCCGCCGATCCGGCAGGACGTCCAGGCCTACCTCAACGTCAACAGGGCGGCCCTCGCCGACGTGCACGCGGCGCTGGAGGAGAACCAGGAGCTGTGGCCGCTGCTGCAGTCCCCGATGATGCTCAACATCATCAGCATCACCTACGCCAACCGGTCCGCGGACGATCTGCGCATGGGCGGCAGCAACGCCGAGCGCCGCAGCCGGATCTTTGACGCGTACGTGGGGGAGTGCTTGCGGCGCGAGCGCCCGCGGCCGGACGGCGCCCCGGAGCGGACGCTGACCTGGCTGACCTGGCTGGCCCGGACGCTCACCGCACGCAAGGAGCACGTCCTGTACCTGGACCGGCTGGACCTGAGCTGGCTGTCCCGCCGGGAGGGGATCCTGCCGCGGGCCGCTCCGAACGTGGCCATGGCGGCCTGCGCCCTCGGCACAGCCGCGCTGTGGGTGGCGGCGGCCGACCGGGCCGGAGTGCTGCACGCCAGTCTGCCGGCGGCCGTGGTCCTCGCGCTGGGCATGGTGTGCTCCACCGCGGCGCAGGCGTACGAGTCGGAGAAGCACTTCCTCCGGAGTCCGGAGGGCGGGGGCACGGCTGCCAAGGGGGAGCGCGGGGACGTGCTGATCCCCCTCGCGGCCAATGGAGGGACGGTGATCCTCCTCGGGCTCGTCATGACGATGACGGGCGTTGACCTGGGGGGACCGGGACCCGTGGTGGTGGGGCTGGCCTACTTATGGGTCTCCGCCACCCAGTGGGAAGCCTCGCTCACCGACGTGTTCTCCCCTGTGGAGCAGATGCGGTGGACCTGGCGCCGGCGCGAGCGGGCGATGTACGAGCCGGGCAGGTTCCCCATGAAGCGCTTCGCGCTGACCGCCTCGGTCTGGCTGGCCCTCATGTGCCTGGTCGGCTACGTCGTCCAGTTGCTCTGCCCGGAGCCCGCGTGGCTCGCCCCGGTCGCGGCTTTCCTGCTGGGCCAGGCCTATATCTTCGGCAACCAGTTCGAACCATCCCTACAGGACCGGCGCCCCCGCCCCAACGAGGGCGTCCGCCGGACGGTCCGCTTCTCCCTGGTCCACGGGTTCGCGGGCCTGGTCGTGGCCGCCGTGTGCCTGACCGCGCTCATCGCCCTGGCCTCGCCCGAGCACGACCTGCGCCGCGCCGGCTATGTCGCCACTCTGCTGGGCGCACTCTTCGCCCTGGTGCGGGGCTTCCGCTACGGGGGCCTGGCGGTCGTACGCCACTGGACGATCCGCGCGGTCCTCGCGTACCGGGGGCGCACTCCCTACCGCTACCGGCGTTTCCTGCACACCGCCGAGGAGCGCATCCTGCTCTTCCGCACGGACAGCGGATTCTTCTTCCCGCACCGTCTGATCCAGCTCCATCTGGACACCACCGCCGAGGAGTTGCTGCCGCGGGTTACGCCCTTGCCTTGAGTGCACTCGAAGCGTTTGTCTTGTGGTCCATGAAGTACACGCAGCTCGGACGCACCGGACTCAAAGTCAGCCGACTCGTTCTCGGCACGATGAACTTCGGTCCGCAGACAGACGAACCCACGAGCCACTCGATCATGGACTCCGCGCTCGACGCGGGCCTGAACTTCTTCGACACCGCCAACGTGTACGGGTGGGGTGAGAACAAGGGCCGCACCGAGGAGATCATCGGCACCTGGTTCGCCCAGGGCGGTGGCCGACGCGAGAAGACGGTCCTCGCCACCAAGGTCTACGGCTCCATGTCCCGCGAGGGCGAGACCTGGCCCAACGAGGACAGGCTGTCGGCGCTGAACATCCGCCGGGCCGTCGAGGCCAGCCTCAAGCGGCTCCAGACCGACCACATCGACGTCTACCAGTTCCACCACATCGACCGCCGGACCCCCTTCGAGGAGATCTGGCAGGCCGTCGACGTACTGATCCAGCAGGGCAAGATCCTCTACGCGGGCTCCTCCAACTTCCCCGGCTACAAGATCGCCCAGGCCAACGAGACGGCCGCCCGGCGCGGGATGGTCGGCCTGGTCAGCGAGCAGTGCCTCTACAACCTCGCCGAGCGGCGGGCCGAGATGGAGGTCATCCCGGCGGCCCAGGACTACGGCCTCGGGGTCATCCCGTGGTCGCCGCTGCACGGCGGCGTGCTCGGCGGGGTCATCAAGAAGGAGGTCGAGGGCGGGCGCCGGGCCTCCGGGCGGGCGGCGGACGCGCTGGCCAACAGTTCGGTACGGGCGCAGATCCAGGCGTACGAGGACCTGCTGGAGAAGCACGGCCTGGAGCCCGGCGAGGCCGCCCTGGCCTGGCTGCTCACCCGGCCGGGCGTGACGGGCCCCATCGTCGGCCCGCGCACCGCCGAGCAGCTGGACGGTGCGCTGCGCGCGCTGGAACTGGAGCTGAGCGAGGAGGTACTGGCCGCGCTGGACGAGATCTTCCCCGGGCCGGGACCGTCCCCGGAGGCCTTCGCCTGGTGATCGACGTCGAGCCGTGGACGGTCCGCCGGGCGCTACTGGCCGACGGCGGCCGCCACGGCCACGACGACGAACATCAGCACGAGCACACCGGCCATCACACGGTTTCTGGTCTTGGGATCCACCCGTCGAGCCTAACCGGTCCCCGCGGTCAGCCTTCCAGGGGCCAGGCCGCGACCGTCTCGTAGCGGGGCTGCTCGCCGGGGATCCCGCTGGTGGGCAGGTTGCTGCGGACCAGGCTCAGCTCGCCGACCTGCCAGGCCGTCCCCTCGAAGGAGGCGAGCCCCTCCAGGTAGTGCCGCAGGCCGTCACCCTGGCCCTGGTCGGGGTGGTCACGCTTGATGTCGCGGCTGCGGCCCAGGGTGAGGTGCGGGGTGTACCGGTGGTGCTGCCCCATCGGTACGCCCGCCCGCCGCGCGGCGGCGTCCGCCCGCTCGGCGAGCATCCGCATCCCGTCGAGGTCCCCGGCGGCCCCGACCCACAGAGCGCGGTCCCCGAAGTGCCCGGCGCCGTGCAGCCGCAGCGTGAACGGGGCCGTGCGGTGGGCGGCCCTGGCCAGCCGGACGTGCAACTCGGGGAGCAGCTCGTCCCGCACCTCGCCGAGGAAGGCCAGAGTGAAGTGCCAGCCCGCCTGGGCGGTCCAGCGCAGCCGGTCGTCGCGCAGCCCCTCCAGGGCCTGCGCGAGCTCCTCGACGGCCGCGGGGGGCGGCAGCACGGCGACGAACAGTCTCATGGCCCCGAGCCTATAGGCGCCGCCGGTGCCGAGGGGTGCGCTCGGCCGCGCCGCCGTTGCCGGGGGCCAGCCCCCGGACCCCCGCGCCTCAAACGCCGGCGAGGCTGGATGTTTCAGCCCCGCCGGCGTTTGAGACGCGGGGTCTGGGGCGGAGCCCCAGGAGGCCGGGCCGCAGGCGCCTAGGCGACCGCCACCAGTTCGCGGCGGCGCGAGCCGGCGGCGGGGACGAACGCCACCCCGTGCCGGCTCACGCGCAGGCGGAGGTTGCCGACCCGGGCGAGGATCAGCCCGATGGCGAGCGACGCGGCCAGCGACACCGCGCCACCCGCCGCCATACCGACCCGCGCGCCGTACGTGTCCGTGATCCAGCCCACCAGCGGCGCGCCCACCGGGGTCCCGCCCGTGAACACCATCATGAACAGGGCCATGACCCGCCCCCGCATCTCCGGGTCGGTCGCCATCTGCACGCTGGAGTTGGCCGTGACGTTGACCGTCAGCCCGAACAGCCCGATCGGCACGAGCAGCGCCGCGAACAGCCAGAAGCCCGGCGCGAAGGCCGTCACGATCAGCAGCGCCGAGAACAGCACGGCGGCCGCCGTCAGCAGCCGCAGCCGGGAGAGCCCCCGCCGGGCCGCGAGCAGCGCGCCGGCCAGGGAGCCGGCCGCGATCAGGGTGTTGAAGAGCCCGTATGTGCCCGCGTCCCCGTGGAAGACGTTGTCGACGAACGCGGAGAGCCAGATCGGGAAGTTGAACCCGAAGGTCCCGATGAAGCCGACCAGCACGATCGGCCAGATCAGCTCCGGCCGGCCGGCGACGTAGCGCAGGCCCTCGCGCAGCTGCCCCTTCGCGCGGGGCTGCGGCTCGACCGGGTGCAGTTCGTTCGTGCGCATCAGCAGCAGGCCGATGACGGGCGCGGCGAAGGACAGTCCGTTCAGCAGGAAGGCCCAGCCGGAGCCGACGGCGGTGATCAGCACACCGGCGATCGCCGGGCCGACCAGCCGCGCGGACTGGAAGTTCGCCGAGTTCAGGCTGACGGCGTTGGCCAGTTGGTCCTTGCCGACCATCTCGGGGACGAACGTCTGCCGGGCGGGGTTGTCCACGACGGTGACGAGGCCGAGCAGGAAGGCGGCGAGGTAGACGTGCCAGACCTGGACGTGTCCCGCCAGGGTGAGCGCGGCGAGTGCGACACCGGTGAGGCCCATCGCGCTCTGGGTGGTGATCAGCAGCGGCCGCTTGGGCAGCCGGTCGGCGAGTACGCCTCCGTAGAGGCCGAACAGCATCATCGGCAGGAACTGCAGGGCGATGGTGATGCCGACGGCGGAGGCGGAGCCGGTCAGGGAGAGGACCAGCCAGTCCTGGGCGATGCGTTGCATCCAGGTGCCCGTGTTCGACACGGCCTGGCCGGTCGCGAAGAGCCGGTAGTTCCGGATCTTCAGCGAGCTGAACATCGAGTTCTTGCCCGCGCGTGCGTCAGTAGTGGGGGTGGATATGTGGTCGGGTGCGGAGTCTGCTCCGTTTCCCGTACTCAAAAGCGTTCGCCTCCTGGCGTCGTCCTTATAGGTGCGCGAGCTTCTCCAGGACGGGTGCGGCCTCGCGCAGCTTGGCCCACTCCTCCTCGGTCAGCTCGGCCGCGAGCCCGGCCAGGAAGGCGTTCCGCTTGCGACGGCTCTCTTCGAGCATCGCTTCGGCCTCCTCGGTCTGGCGGACCACCTTCTGGCGGCGGTCGTCGGGGTGCGGCTCCAGCGTGACCAGTCCCTTGGCCTCCAGCAGGGCGACGATGCGGGTCATCGACGGCGGCTGCACGTGCTCGCGCCGGGCCAGCTCACCGGGGGTGGCCTGGCCGCAGCGGGCGAGGGTGCCGAGGACCGACATCTCGGTCGGGCTCAGCGACTCGTCGACGCGCTGGTGCTTGAGGCGCCGGCCCAGTCGCATGACGGCGGAGCGGAGGTCGTTCACGGCGGCAGCGTCGTCGCCATGGGAAAGGTCACGCATGTCTTTAGAGTAACTCATTACTCTAGCTAAAGAACACCGGGTTTCCTTCTGACCCCTTCGTCGCCCTCAGTCACTCGTAAGGGTGAGTGGGGCGCGGAAAGTGACACGCGTACACGCCCTCAGCCCCGACCCTTTCGGCATGGGGACACATGTGCTGAGCATGCGCATAGACGGGGAGCTCCTCGACAGGCTCCGGACTCATGCCGCCAAACGCGGAATGAGCGTCCAGGACTACGTGGTCCGGACGCTCATTCGCGACGATTTCGACGAGCGCTTCAAGGCGGCCGTCGACGAGACGGAGAAGTTCTACGGGCTCACGTGAGCCCTGGCACGAGCCTTACGTGAGGCCGAGGGCGGGCATCGCGTAGTAGAAGACGAACACCGCCGACACGACGTACATGGCCACCGGGACCTCACGGCCCCGGCCGGTCGCCAGCCGCAGCGCGCTGAAGGCGATGAAGCCGATGCCGATGCCGTTGGTGATCGAGTACGTGAAGGGCATCATCACCATGGCCAGGAAGGCCGGGACGGCGATGGTGAAGTCGCTCCAGTCGATGTCCTTGACCGAGCCCGCCAGGATCAGGAAGCCGACCGCCACCAGGGCGGGGGTGGCCGCCTGGGACGGGACCATGGTGGCGAGCGGGGTGAGGAACAGCGCCACGGCGAAGAGACCGCCCGTCACGACGTTCGCCAGACCCGTGCGGGCGCCCTCGCCGACCCCGGCCGTGGACTCCACGAAGCAGGTGGTCGCCGAGGAGGAGGTCGCGCCGCCCGAGGCGACGGCCAGGCCGTCGACCAGCAGGACCCGGTTGATCCCGGGGAACTCGCCGGTCTCCTTGTCGATCAGCTTCGCCTCGTCGCCGACGCCGAGGATCGTGCCCATGGCGTCGAAGAAGCAGGACAGCAGCACGGTGAAGACGAACAGGACGCCCGTCAGCACCCCGACCTTCCCGAAGCCGCCGAAGAGGCTGACCTGGCCGACGAGCCCGAAGTCGGGCGCGGCCACCGGGTTGCCCGGCCACTCGGGCACGGTCAGGCCCCAGCCGGTGTCCGGGATCTCGACGACCAGCTGGACGACGACCGCGACGACGGTCATGGCCACGATGGAGATCAGGATCGCGCCGGGCGTCTTGCGGATCAGCAGCGCGAGCGTGAGCAGCACGCCGACCGCGAAGATCAGGACGGGCCAGCCGTGCAGGTGGCCGCCGGTGCCGAGCTGGAGCGGGACCGTGGTGTGCGCGGCGTCCGGGATGCGAGTGACGAAGCCGGAGTCGACCAGGCCGATCAGCATGATGAACAGGCCGATGCCGATCGCGATGCCCTTGCGCAGGCCCGTCGGGACGGCGTTCATGACCCGCTCGCGCAGGCCGGTCGCGACCAGCAGCATCACGACGAAGCCCGCCAGCACCACCATGCCCATGGCGTCGGGCCAGCTCATGCGCGGGGCGAGCTGGAGGGCGACGACCGTGTTGACCCCGAGGCCGGCGGCCAGCGCGATCGGGACGTTGCCGATGACGCCCATCAGGAGGGTGGTGAAGGCCGCGGTCAGGACGGTCGCCGTGACGAGCTGGCCGCCGTCGAGCTGGTTCCCGTACATGTCCTTCGCGCTGCCGAGGATGATCGGGTTCAGCACGATGATGTAGGCCATCGCGAAGAAGGTGGCGAAGCCGCCGCGGACCTCGCGGGCGATGGTCGAGCCGCGCTCGGAGATCTTGAAGTAGCGGTCCAGGCCGCCGGAGGGTCCCTGGGGGGAGGGCTCCGGACGGATGGCTTCGGGGGCGGGGGCCGACGTGCTCATACGGTCCTCAAATGGGGGTTCATACGAAGAAAATGGGCCTGGCCCAAACCGTTTCAGTATGAACACATGAACGAAGGGGAGTCCATCTCCGCGCGTAGACCCCGGCCCGGCCCGCCTAGACTTGCCGCATGGCGAAATGGACAGCGAGGCACGAGGCTCCCGAGCCCTTGGAGGGCCCGGTCGTCGCGACCATCACGGGCGGCACGATCCTCTGGTTCGCCATGTTCCTCGCCCAGCTCCCCTTCTACGGCTGGTTCGCCGACCGGGACCTGCTGTGGTGGGTCTGGACCTGCGCGGCCGGCGGCTTCCTCGGCCTGATCGGCATCTGGTACGTCCGCGGCCGCGACGCCGCCCTCAAGCGCCACGCCGCCGAGCAGGCGGAGCGGGCCGAGCAGACCCCGCCCGCCTAGGTCCGCCGTACGGGCTCCAGCCGCAGGTGCTGCGGCGTCGAGCGGAGGCGGGCCGACAGGTCCGGAAGCGGTGGCGGGGTCGCGCCCTGCGTGAACCAGAGGAGGACGTCCTCTCCCTCCCTGACCGGCAGCGCCGGGAAGGTGTTCTCGGCGTGTTCGGTGCGGTGCACCGCCAGTGCCGGGAACCCGGCGGCGGCCAGGGCGGGGCGTAGCTCCCGCTCGAAGTGGACGGCGAAGTCCCCGTCCAGTGGATGGCACACGGTCACGACGCCCGGCCCGCCGACGCCCGGCCTCCCTCGCTCGCCCGCGCCCGCGCCCGCGCCCGCCTCGCCCGCGCCCGGCCCGGGCCTGCCGGCGACCGGCGGAGCCGGCAGGCCCGGCCCGCGCAGCAGCAGCACGTCGTCCGAGTCCACCATGGTCGCGTTGGCCGCCTCCCGGTGCGCCTGCCAGACGGGGCCGTAGTAGAAGGCCCTCAGCGCCCGGTCCCGCGCCGCCATGTGCGGGAAGGCCCGCAGCCAGACGAAGCGGTCCGGGTCGTCGAGGTCCCGGAAGCGGCCTCCGACGCTGATGCCGACCGCCTCCTGCCCGGTGACGAACTCGCGCTCGAACAGGTCGATCAGTGTGTCCCGGGCACCCGGGTGGAGGGTGTACTGCCGGAGTTCGACGATGAGGTCCATGAGCCGCACGCTAAGGCCGGTCCCCTGACACCCTCCGTCAGCGAAAGGGGCGACCAGGGGACGATTCGGGTCATCCCGAAGTCGGATCTTCGGTTCGCTCGGCGGGTGAAGCGTTCGAACCACGCTTACCGTCGAAACCATGACGCAGCGGGCAGACATCGACCACGACGGGCCGGAGCGGGCCACCGGGGCCATCGACGCGGGGGCCGAACTCGACCCCGTACACCCCGTGCGGCCACCGGCGCCCCGGTTCAAGCCCGCCGGGCTGACCACCGCCGAAGTCGCCGAACGCGTCGCGCGCGGCGACGTCAACGACGTTCCCGTCCGCAGCAGCCGCTCCACCGCCGACATCGTCCGCGCGAACGTCTTCACCCGCTTCAACGCCATCATCGGCGTCCTCTGGGTGATCATGTTCTTCGTCGCGCCCATCCAGGACAGCCTCTTCGGCTTCGTGATCATCGCGAACACCGGCATCGGCATCATCCAGGAACTGCGCGCCAAGAAGACCCTCGACGGCCTCGCCGTCATCGGCGAGGCCAAACCCAGCGTCCGCCGCGAGGGCCGCACCGCCGAGATCTCCACCTCCGAGATCGTCCTCGGCGACGTCATCGAACTCGGGCCCGGGGACAAGGTCGTCGTCGACGGCTCCGTCGGCGAGGCCGAAAGCCTGGAGATCGACGAGTCCCTGCTCACCGGCGAGGCCGACCCCGTCCTGAAGAAGCCCGGCGACACCGTCATGTCGGGGTCCTTCGTGGTCGCCGGCGGCGGCGCCTTCACCGCCACCAAGGTCGGCCGCGAGGCCTACGCCGCCCAGCTGGCCGAAGAGGCCTCCCGCTTCACGCTCGTCCACTCCGAGCTGCGCTCCGGCATCTCCACCATCCTCAAGTACGTCACCTGGATGATGATCCCGACCTCGATCGGCCTGATCATCAGCCAGCTCGTCGTCAAGGACAACAACCTCAAGGACTCCATCGCCCGCACCGTCGGCGGCATCGTCCCGATGATCCCCGAGGGCCTCGTCCTCCTCACCTCCGTCGCCTTCGCGATCGGCGTCATCCGCCTGGGCCGCAAGCAGTGCCTGGTCCAGGAACTGCCCGCCATCGAGGGGCTGGCCCGCGTCGACGTGGTCTGCCTCGACAAGACCGGCACCCTCACCGAGGGCGGCATGGACGTCACCGAGCTCCGCCCGCTCGGCGGCACGGACCCCGCGTACGTCAAGAAGGTGCTCGGCGCCCTCGGCGAATCCGACCCCCGCCCCAACGCCAGCCTCCAGGCCATCATCGACGCCTACCCCGACAGCGCCGAATGGCGCTGCACCGAGTCCCTCCCCTTCTCCTCCGCCCGCAAGTACAGCGGCGCCAGCTTCAGCGAGGGCGACGGCGAGAACAACACCTGGCTGCTCGGCGCCCCCGACGTCCTGCTCCCCGCCGGGGACCCGGCCCTCGACGAGATCAACGACCTCAACGAACAGGGCCTACGCGTCCTGCTGCTGGCCCGCTCCGGCCGAGAGCTCGACGACGAGGCCGTGGCCACCGGGGTCAGGCCGACCGCACTCGTCGTCCTGGAGCAGCGGCTGCGTCCCGACGCCGCCGACACCCTGCGCTACTTCGAGGACCAGGACGTCAAGGCGAAGGTCATCTCCGGCGACAACGCGGTCTCCGTCGGCGCGGTCGCCGGGAAGCTGGGGCTGCCGGGCGCGGAGAACACCGTCGACGCCCGCAAGCTCCCCACCGAACAGGCCGGGATGGCCGAGGCCCTCGACGAGAACGCGGTCTTCGGCCGCGTCACCCCGCAGCAGAAGCGCGACATGGTCGGAGCCCTGCAGTCCAAAGGCCACACGGTCGCGATGACGGGCGACGGCGTCAACGACGTGCTCGCCCTCAAGGACGCCGACATCGGCGTCTCCATGGGCTCGGGCTCGGAAGCCACCCGCGCCGTCGCGCAGATCGTCCTCCTCAACAACAGCTTCTCCACCCTCCCCTCGGTGGTCGCCGAGGGCCGTCGCGTCATCGGCAACATCACCCGCGTCGCGACCCTCTTCCTCACGAAGACGGTCTACTCGGTGCTCCTCGCCATCCTGGTGGTCTGCTCGCAGGTCGAGTACCCCTTCCTGCCCCGCCACCTGACCCTGCTGTCCACCCTCACGATCGGCATCCCGGCCTTCTTCCTGGCCCTGGCCCCGAACAAGGAGCGCGCCAAACCGCACTTCGTGAAGCGCGTGATGCGCTACGCCATCCCCGGCGGCGTGATCGCGGCGACGGCCACCTTCGTGACGTACCTGATCGCCCGCGCCCACTACACGGGCCCCGACTCCCTCAAGGCGGAGACCAGCGCGGCCACCCTGGCCCTCTTCCTCACCTCCATGTGGGTCCTGGCGATCATCGCCCGCCCGTACACCTGGTGGCGCGTCGGCCTGGTCGGCGCCATGGGCGGGGCGTTCCTGATCGTCCTCGTGGTGCCGTGGCTCCAGGACTTCTTCCAGCTGAAGCTGGAGGGCGCCACCATGCCGTGGATCGCGGTGGCCACCGCGGCGGTGGCCGCGACCCTGATCGAATTCACCTTCCGCTGGGTGAACCGCAAGTTCCCGGCCTAGGCCCGTCGCCGCGTCAGTCGAACCACCTGTCGCGGGCCAGTTCCCCGGTGCGGGACGGGTCCTCCAGGAGTGCCGCCACCTCGAAGCGGCGGGGCCACTGGGAGGCCGACCAGGCCAGGCCCGCCGCCACGCCCTCCAGTGTGGAGGCGTGGAGGGTGCCGTCGGGGGTGCGGCGCCAGTCGAGTTCGATGCCGCCCGCGATCAGTTCCTCGTGCTCGACGTACGTGGTCGGGGTCGAGGGGCCGAGGAGGATGCGGACCGATTCGGGTACCTCGTGGACCTCGCCCGGGGTCGTCACCTCCGCCGGGACCGTCTCCGAGAGCCGGCGGACCTGGAGGAGGTCCGCCAGGTCCGCCGCCCGGGACGGGGCGACGGGGAGGAGGGGGAGGCCGGTGGTGAGGGGGAGGAGGTCCGGGGCGTCGGCGACGAGCGCGTCGGCCGCGTCCACCACGACCACCTCGCCGTCCACCACCGCGCGCAGCTCGTCCGGGAGGGTGACCTGCTCGGGGTCCAGGTCGGCCAGGGCCCCGTACAGGCCGTGCAGTTGGCGGCCGGTGACCTCGCGGTCCGGGTCGGCGAGCCGGCCCAGGAGCTCGGCCGCGCCGCCGGGCTCGTCCAGGAGGGCGGAGACCGTGGTGCGTACGCCGAGGGCCCGCAGGACCTGCTCGTCCTCGAAGCCGGTGGCGTCCGCCGAGGTGTAGAGGCCCTCCAGGAGCGGATCGCCGCCCGCCGCGCGCAGACCGGCCGGGCGGCGGCCGTCGAGCACCGGGTGATCGCGCAGCCACCAGGCGGTGTACGGGCGCACCGACTGCGTGGTGCCGTCCGGGAGCAGGATGCGCACGGGCTGGGTGAGGGCGTCGCGGAGCGGGGGCTGCGCGAGCATCGCGAGGGCCTGGGGCCAGCAGTCGTCGTCGACCAGGTCGAGGTCGCGGACGGCGACCAGTTCCGTGGCCACCGGGGGGACCGGGGTGTCGGGCAGCTGGTCGAGGAGGTCCTCGCACCAGACGTCGACCGCGTCCAGCAGCCCCGCGTCGTCGGGCTCCGCGAAGTCCCCCTCGCGCGGCTCCAGTTCGTCCGGGTCGAGGACGACGTCGGTGGCGCGGACCAGCTGGAAGGTGGCGAGGACCCCGCAGGCGGTGAGGGTGTCCGCGTCCCAGCGGGCGGCCAGTTCGGCGTCCAGGTAGGGGATCTCGTCCTCGCGGACGACCGAGGCCAAGGGGCTGCCCGGTAGCAGGAGTTCGCCCGCCGGGGTCAGCTCGCCGTCCTCGTCGGGCAGGGCCAGCGCGCCGAGCCAGGGTTCGTCGCCGGGCGACAGCTCGGCGTCGCGGACCAGCCCCAGGACGACCTCGGCCAGTTCGTCGGCGTCCAGCGTGTCCGCGTCCTCGTCCCAGATCTCGCCCGCGTCGAGGGAGGCCGCGACGGCCGCCCGCACCTGCGGGGTCGTCAGGACGGCCCGCGGCGTCGCCGGGAGGGCGCCGAGCTTCTCCAGCAACGGGTGCGCCGCGTCCGGGTGGGCCACCTTCAGCCCGAGGCGGGCCAGGTCGGCCGGCGTGTCCCCGGAGGGCAGCAGGACGTGGCGCGGGCCGATCGTCGTACGGCCGTCGGCGAGCGGCACGGGCAGCCCGGACAGCCGGTCCGGGTCCACCCCGGCAAGGCTGTCGTAGAGCCGGTGCCACCAGTCGGGGGTCCGCTCGATGCCCGCGATCCGCTCGATGGCATCCCCGAGCGGGAGCCGGCCCACACCCAGCGTCCGCAGCTCGGCGCGCCGCTCCAGGCCCGCCGGGAGCAGCGTCGGCAGCACCTCCGCGAGGACCCGCACGGTGTCGGCGCCCGCGCCCTCCACCACCTCGGCCTCGAAGGGGCGCAGCGCCGACAGCTCCTCGGAGGGGGCCGCCGGGGCGAGGAAGGCGGTGCGGGGCAGCCGCTTCAGTACGGCCGCGCGCAGGGCCCCGTCGAGCTCGCCCTTGCCGAGCGGGCCCGGTACGAGGTCCACGAGCGCCGTGCTCACCGGCTCCCACTCGCCGAGCAGTTCGGCGTACGCGTCGGCCGCGCGCTCCACGAGGAAGTCGGTCAGCGGCCCCGGCGCCGGGTGCCGGCGGGTGGTGTCCAGCGGCAGCGTCGCGATGAGCAGCGCGGGGATGCCCAGCGGCTCGTCCGTCGGGGTCGGCGCGTGCACCACGCTCGCGGTGGCCGGGCGCACCGGAGCGCCCTCGGCGTCCACCGGCACCGCCCAGGACACCGCCCAGGCGGGCCGCAGCCGCTCCTCCACGGGCCGGTCGGCGAGCAGGGCCCGCTCGATGGGGCCGCCGTGGCGGACGGTGCGCCAGCGGTTGGTGCCGGTCAGCGAGTCCTCGATGACGGTGTACGGGCCCTCGTCGGCGCGGTGCAGGGTGCGGGTGCCCCCGGTCGGGGTCTCGACCACGACCTCTCGCAGCCCCGGCAGGGTCAGCAGCAGGGCGTCGTCGATACCGGCCAGCAGCCGCTCCACCAGGTCCTCGGCGGCCGCGTCGCGCAGCGGGAGGACGACCACCGTGTCGTAGCCTTCGGGCGCGGTGCCCTCGGCGGGCAGCGGGAGGCGCAGCAGCGGGACGTGCCCGTCGCGGCGGCGCAGCTCGTCGCCGAGGCCGGGGCTGCCGACGGCTGCGTCCTTCGCCAGCTCGCGGGCCTCGGCCAGGGACCAGCGGACCCCGCCGTGCCGGCCCAGCACCGCGGGCTCGTCGCAGACGGCCAGCACGGCGGCGAAGCCGACGCCGAAGCGGCCGACGCTGTCGTCCGCGGACTCCCGCTTGGCGGAGGCGCGCAGGGTGGACAGCGACTCCACGCCCGTCGCGTCCAGCGGGGCACCGGTGTTGGCCACGGCCAGCACGGCGTGCCCGTGGTCGCCCTCGCCGGCGTGCAGGGTCAGCCGCAGCCGGCCCGGCACCTTGGCCCGGGCGGCGGCGTCGGCGGCGTTCTGCGCCAGCTCGACGACGAGCCGGTCGCGGTAGCCGCCGAGCGCGAGGTCCTCCTCGGCGTTGGCGTCCTCCCGGAACCGGGCCGGGCCCGCCCCCCACGCGTCGAGCACCCCGCGCCGCAGCCGGGCCGTGCCGAAGGGGTCCACGCCGCTCTGGGCCGCCGTCACTCGCACGCTCACGCCGCTGCCTCCAAGATCGCTCTCCGGAGTCCTGACCCCGGAGAGCTGAAGGTATCGCGTGAAGGGCTACGCCTCGCCCGTGAGGTGGGCGAACACGACCACGTTCGCGTCCCAGTGGCGGTCCGCGGTGAGGTGGCCGCCGCACGTGATGACGCGGAGCTCGGCCTTGCCGCGGGTGTCGCCGTAGACCTTGTCGGTGGGGAAGGCGTCCTTCTTGAAGGTGTCGACCTCGTCGACGGAGAAGACGGCGGTGGTGCCGTCGGCGCGGTGGACGTCGATCTCCTCGCCCTTCTTCAGCTTCTTGAGGTCGAAGAAGACGGCCTTGGCGACCTGCGGGGTGTCCATGTGGCCGACGATGGCGGCCGCGCCCGGCTCGCCGGGGGTGGGGCCGTTCTCGTACCAGGCCGCGTCCTTGGGCTTGGCGAAGTCGGGTTCCCGCATGACGCCTTGGGCGTCGAGGCCGACGGTGTCCAGCGGGGCGTCCACGCCGATGTCGGGAATCTCGATGTGGTCCGGGACGGACGGGGCGAGGGAGGCGGCGGCGGCAGCGTGGGCCGGGCCGCTCTTCTTGCCGCCGTCGCCCGCGGAGCAGCCGGAGGCGAGGAGCACGGCGAGGGCCGTGGCGAGGACCGAGG
Organism: Streptomyces sp. NPDC059874; assembly: GCF_042731135.1. NCBI lineage: Bacteria > Bacillati > Actinomycetota > Actinomycetes > Kitasatosporales > Streptomycetaceae > Streptomyces > Streptomyces sp. NPDC059874. The sequence goes on along the minus strand of NZ_JBHWJY010000017.1, from coordinate 101,508 downwards.
CCCCCGCCCGGGCGGCCGCGCGACGTGCGTGGCCGCCCCGGCGGAGGGAGGTGGTGGCGGGCTCAGACATCGCTGGCATCGCCGGTCTCGGGCACGTAGCCGACGGGGGCCTCGCCGGTGTTCACGGAACCCTTGGGGGTCTTGTGCTCGCTCGGCTTCAGCGGCTGGGGCTTCGGCTGCGGCTGCGGCTTCACGTCGGGGGTGCTCTTGCCCTCGGTGGAGAACTTGACGGTGTCGAACTTCTTGCCGCCCGCGTAGGCCTCGACGCCGTAGTAGCCGGTCTTGACGTCCTTGGCCACCACGGCGGTGCCGGTCCAGGTGCCGTGGCCGTCGTCCTTCAGGTTGACCTGGCCGCCGGTGAAGGCGTCCGACTTCACGAAGGCGTTCTTCTCGGCGGCGCCGGTCCTGATGGTGACGACGACCTTGTCGCCGGGGCGGCCGAAGTCGGTGGACAGGCTCACGGTGGACGCCGTCGGCGTGGGCTTGTCGCCCTTCATGACGGTCAGCTGCGCGGTGGCCTGGAGCTTGGCGCCGTCGCGGCCGGTGCCGGTCAGGGAGACCCCGTACGTGCCGTCGGCGACGTCGGCGACCGTGGCGGTGCCGCCCCGGCCGTCGGTCATCTTCACGCCGTCCAGGGCTTGGAGGAGACGGAGAGGTTCGTGGAGCCGTCGGGAACGTCCATCTGGAAGCTGATGGAGGAGCCGGGCTTGGCCGTCGACGCCGACAGCTTCAGGCCCGCCTTGTCCGCGTGGGCGGCCGTGCCGATCGCGGAGTGGGAGTCGTGGGCGGGAGAGTCGGCGGCGAAAGCGGTGGCGGCGCCGCCGAGCGCCATCGACGAGGCGAGGGCGATGCTCGCGATGGTGAGTGCCTTGCGCATGGGAATTCCTCCTGAACGGGCCGGGGTTGTTTCCCGGCACACCAGACATGAGGGACATCCCGGGGCGCTTGGTTGCGGGCCGGTTCGGGGGTCGGGGGAAGGCCTGCCGAAGGTCCTGAGGGGTAAAGACGCAGGCCGGGCCGGGGGTGAGGATCTTCCGTTTACGGGCTCTTTGCCCCGATTTTTGGGACGAAGGTCCCGGCGGGGGTGCTGTCCGTATGCGTGGGGACCGGCGAACGCGCGGAGCCCGCGACGACCAGGGGTCGCCGGGGGCTCCGTGTGCCAGTCAGCTGCCGATCAGGTCAGAGCTTCTCGATGACGTAGTCGATGCACGCGGTCAGCGCCTGCACGTCCGCCGGGTCGATCGCCGGGAACATCGCGATACGGAGCTGGTTGCGGCCGAGCTTGCGGTACGGCTCGGTGTCCACGATCCCGTTGGCGCGCAGCACCTTGGCGACGGCCGCCGCGTCGATGTCGTCCGAGAAGTCGATCGTGCCGATGACGGCCGAGCGCTTGTCGGCGTCCACGACGAACGGGTTCGCGTACTTCGACGCCTCCGCCCAGCCGTACAGGTTGCGCGCGCTGGCAGCCGTACGACCGGTGGTGAACTCCAGACCGCCCTGGCTGTTCATCCACTCCAGCTGCTGGTTCAGCAGGAAGAGGGTGGACAGTGCCGGGGTGTTGTACGTCTGGTTCTTCAGCGAGTTGTCGATCGCCGTCGGCAGGGAGAAGAACTCCGGGATGTGCCGGCCCGACGCGTGCACGCGGGCGGCGCGCTCCAGGGCGGCCGGGGAGAACGCGGCCAGCCACAGGCCGCCGTCCGAGGCGAAGGACTTCTGCGGGGCGAAGTAGTAGACGTCCGTCTCGGTGATGTCCACCGGCAGGCCGCCGGCGCCCGAGGTCGCGTCCACCAGGACGAGCGAACCGGCGTCCGCGCCCGCGACGCGCTTGATCGGCGCCGCGACACCCGTCGAGGTCTCGTTGTGCGTGTACGCGTACACGTCCACGCCCGCCTCGGCGACCGGCTCGGGGTGCGTACCCGGCTCGGAGGAGATCACGGAGGGCTCGTCCAGCCACGGCGCGAGCTTCGCGGCCTTGGCGAACTTGGAGGAGAACTCGCCGAAGGTGAGGTGCTGGGACTTCTGCTCGATGAGCCCGGCGGTCGCGATGTCCCAGAAGGCGGTGGAGCCGCCGTTGCCCAGGATCACCTCGTAGCCCTTGGGCAGCGAGAAGAGGTCCCGGAGACCCTGGCGCACCGAGCCGACCAGGTTCTTGACCGGGGCCTGGCGGTGTGAGGTTCCGAGCAGGGAGGTTCCGGTGGCGGCGAGGGCGTCCAGCGCCTCGGTCCGCACCTTGGAGGGGCCCGCGCCGAAGCGTCCGTCGGCGGGCTTGATGTCAGCGGGAATCTGGATCTCAGCCACGGGCCGAGCGTATCGGGTCCAAGTGGGCGCCACCGCGCCGCGTCCAGCGGATGAGACACCGTGGCGGACACGCGGCGTTGGTTCGCGGCTGTATCGCACGAGTGGGGCTCACGAGCCCCGAACCGCTCACGGAGCGCCTGTAAGGCGAGACGAGCGGTGACACTCCTTACGGACGTCTACTCTGGTGAGATGACCGCGCCCTCCTCGTGCCCGACGACCCCCGCCGCCGCGAACGCCGTGCCCGCTGCGAACGCCGTGCCCGCCGCGAACGCCGCGAACGCCGCGAACGCCGTGCCCGCCGTCTCCCCGGCTCCCACCGCGGGCCGCGGGGCCACCCGCTTCGGGCCGGTCGCGCTGGTGATCTCGGCGGGCGTCTCGGTGCAGTTCGGCGCGGCCCTCGCGGTCACGATCATGCCCAGGGTCGGGGCGGCCGGCGTGGTCACCCTCCGGCTCGCCGCCGCCGCGATCGTGCTGCTGCTCCTGTGCCGGCCCAAGCTGCGCGGCTACTCGCGCTCCGACTGGCGCACCGTGATCACCTTCGGCATCGCCATGGCCGGCATGAACGGCCTCTTCTACCAGGCCGTCGACCGGATCCCGCTCGGCCCGGCCGTCACCCTGGAGGTACTGGGTCCGCTCGCGCTCTCCGTCATCGTCTCCCGCCGCCTGGTCAACCTGCTGTGGGCGGGCCTGGCCCTGGCGGGCGTCGTCCTCCTCTCCAGCCATGGTGGGGGCGGCTTCGGCGGCCTCGACCCCCTCGGCGCGGCCTTCGCCTTGGGGGCGGGGGCCATGTGGGCGGCGTACATCGTCTTCAGCGCCCGCACCGGCCGCCGCTTCCCCCAGGCGGACGGCCTGGCACTGGCGATGGCGGTGGCGGCGGTGATCTCGCTCCCCCTGGGCGTCGTCGAGGCGGGCCCGGACCTGCTGGTCCCGAGCACCCTCGCCCTGGGCGTCGGGGTGGCCGTACTCTCCTCCGTCCTGCCGTACACCTTGGAACTCCTGGCCCTGCGCAAGCTCCCGGCCCCCACCTTCGCGATCCTGATGAGCCTGGAGCCGGCCATCGCGGCCACCGCGGGCTTCCTCGTCCTGAACCAGGCGATGTCCGCCCTGGACGCCCTCGCCATCGCCCTGGTGATCGCGGCGAGCATGGGCGCGGTGCGGTCGCAGATCGGCGGGCGGGGGGAGTAGGGGGCGGGGGGAGTAGGGGGCGGGGGGGGTACGGGTTCACGCGCGTGCGGGACTTCTCCCCCCTCGGGGCACGCCCGGGGGCGGCGGTTGCCCACCCGCCGCTCGCGGTGGTGGGGCGGGGGCGGGTAGTCCTGTACGGCAGAGGCTTCGGGTGGCGGGGTCCGAGCCGGGCCCAATCAGAGAAGTCTTGGGGGTTTCCCGTCAGTCCCATAGTCCTTCCGTGTCGGGCCGGCCTGTCAAGGGCGCTCCTTCGTCGCGTCGCTGCGCGACGGCCTGCGGCCGCCCTTGACAGGCCGTCCCGCCCCGGAAAGACAAGAGACTGCCAGGAAACCCCCAAAAGAACGGGCCGGTCCGAGGATCAAGGACGGGCCGGTCAGGGATGTCCGGGCCGTCTGGGGAGGGGCCGGTCCCGAGCTCGGGCCCTCGAAGGTCGCTTCCCGGGCCGGGCAGGCGGCCCAGCTCCCCGAAACCCCGACCACAAGCGCCTCGGGGGAGGATTGGCGCGTCAAATCGCTACGCGCTCCTCGACGACGGCGTCTGCCACCCGTCCGGGGCTGGTCTAGGCCGCGACGGATCGCTACGCCCTCCTCGACGACGGCGTCCGACGGCCCTCTGGGGCTGGGAATAGGCCGCCACGGATCGCTACACAACTGACGTCGTCTGGCGTCGATCAGCCCGGCATGGGCAGGTCATAGGCCGCCCACGAAGGTCAGTTGAGACGCTTCGTGGGCGTCTGCGGGTCAGTTGAGCGGTCTTCGGCGTCCTGACGGACCCGTATGTCGGTGATCTCAACCTCTCACTACGGCAAGAGGCATCACGGCGTCGCGAACAGCCACAAAAGGCTTGCAGTCGCCCGCTTTGGGTGCGTTTGTAGCGATTGTGGGCGGCTTATGTCCAGCCCCAGGCGGTCGTCGGACGCCGTCGGGGAGGAGCGCGTAGCGATCTGGGGCGTGGGGCCCGTCTGACCTCCCGCCGGCGTCATTTGGTCGCTGTTTGGGGGTGGTTGGGCTGCCCCGACCCTGAGGGCGGTCTGGAAGGGCCCGGGCCGGGCCTGCCGCCGGGAACCCGGCCGTGCATCGCTGATGGGCCCGCCCTTTGAATCTAGGACCGGCCCGTTCTTTTGGGGGTTTCCTGGCAGTCTCTTGTCTTTCCGTGGCGGGACGGTCTGTCAAGGGTGGAGCGCAGCGACATCGCGAAGCGACGCGACGAAGGAGCGCCCTTGACAGGCCGGCCCGACACGGAAGGACTATGGGACTGACGGGAAACCCCCAAGACCTCTTTGATTGGGCCCGGCTCGGACCCCGTCACCGAAGCCCCGCCTCTCCGCACTGCCGCCGGGGTGGGTGGCCACCGCCCCGGAGCGCGCCCGTACGGGCGAAGCCCCCCACACGCGTGCTCCCGTCCCCCCGTCCCCCCGCCGCGCCGCCCCCGCCGCCCCGCGGGACCGCCGCCGCCCCCGCTCGCGTCGCGTACACCTCAGGTGCACCCTGGAGACAGGGTGACCCCCTGGAGGTGATGCACCATGTCCACACTCGTTGGGTGGCATGTGGAGCTCGAATTCACCGAGGAGGGCCACCGCACCAGTGCGGCGGCCCTGGTCAGACTCGGGGACGGCTCCGAGATCAGGGCGCGAGGATATGCCTTGCGCCACCCCTCCGACCCGGAGCAGCTGAGGGTCGGGGAAGAGATCGCGGGTGCTCGCGCGCTCATGGATCTCGCGTCGCAGATGCTGCAGAAGGCCCACAGTGAGATCGACGAAGCTACGGGTCGGCATTCCTACCCGCTCAACCGCTGAGCGGACATGCCGCTGACGGGCTCCGACAGGAGTTCGTCAGCGGGTCCGGCCGCGGAACAGGACGCCCGCCAGGGTCACGGCCACGGCCGTGATGCCGGCGCACCAGGCGAGGGCCACCCAGGGGGAGTCACCCGCGGGCTGCGCGAGCAGCAGCGCGCGCAGGGATTCGATCACCGGGGTGAGCGGCTGGTGCTCGGCGAAGCCGTGGAGCCAGCTCGGCATCGTCTCGATGGGGACGAAGGCGCTGGACGGGTACGGCAGGAACATCATCAGGAAGGTGAATCCGCCCGCCGCCTCCGGCGACTTGGCGAGCAGGCCGAGGACGGCCGCCATCCATGAGATCGCCGTGATGTACGCGAACAGCAGCCCGGCCGCCGCCAGGAAGGCGGACGGTCCCGCTTGGGGTCGGAAGCCGATGGCGAGGGCGACGGCGAGGACCAGGGTGGTGGACAGCAGGTTCCGCAGGACGGAGGCCGCCACGTGCCCGGCCAGGATCGGGACGCCGCCGACGTCGAGGGAGCGGAAGCGGTCGACGATCCCGTTCTTCATGTCGTCCGCGACGCTGACGGCAGTGCTCGCCGCGCCGAATCCCGCGCAGAGGAGCATGGCGCCGGGCACCACGTACGTCACGTACTCGGTCCCGGTGTCGATGGCGCCGCCGAAGAAGTAGACGAAGATCAGCATCAGTACGACGGGCATCATCAGCGCGGCGATCAGCGCGTCCGGGCTGCGGCGGCTGATGCGCAGGCTGCGTCCGGCCAGGGAAAGTGCGGCGGTCATCGGTCTGCTCCCGTCAGGGCGAGGAAAACGTCGTCGAGGGTGGCGGTGCGGACCGCGAAGCGGTCGACGGCGGTGCGGTCCGGGTCGAGCTCGTCGAGCAGCGCCCGCACGTGCGCGGCGGTTCCGTCGGTGGCCAGGCCCAGAGTGAGCTCCTCCGGTTCGAGGTGGACCGCCCGTGGGGCCAGCGCCTCGTAGGCGGTCCGGTCGGTGAGTGTGAGGTCCAACCGGTGCCCGTCCACCCGGGACTTGAGCTCGGCCGGTGTGCCTTCGGCGGCGACGCGCCCGTCGGCGAGGACGGCGACGCGGTCGGCGAGCCGGTCGGCTTCCTCCAGGTACTGGGTGGTGAGCAGCACGGTCGTGCCGTCCGCGCGCAGTTCCCGTACGAGGTCCCACAGGTCCTGGCGGCTGCGCGGGTCGAGCCCGGTCGTCGGCTCGTCCAGGAAGATCACCTCGGGTCGGGAGACCAGGCTCGCGGCGAGGTCGAGACGGCGCCGCATCCCGCCCGAGTACGTCTTCGCCGTACGTCCGCCGGCCTCGGCGAGCCCGAAGCGCTCCAGCAGCTCGTCGGCGCGGGCCCGGGCCGCGCTGGGTCGCAGCCCCCGGAGTCGGCCCATCATGCGGAGCGTCTCGGCGCCGGTCTGGAGTTCGTCGCCGGCCGCGAACTGCCCGGTGAGGCTGATGGAGCGGCGTACGAGGGCCCGCGCGGACGCGGTGTCGTGGCCCGCGACCCGGGCGGTCCCGGCGTCGGGCTCGGTGAGGGTGGCGAGGATCCGCACCGTGGTGGTCTTCCCGGCGCCGTTGGGGCCGAGGAGGGCGAGGACGCTGCCGCGGGGGACGGCGAGGTCGATGCCGTCGAGGACGCGCAGGGCGCCGTAGGACTTGGTCAGGCCGGTGGCGTGGATGCCGAACTCCATGACCGCTCCCTTCTGCGTATGGGTTACGCGCTACTGCGTAAGTAATACACAGAACTAGGATGTGGGTCAACGGCTCATGACGGAGAGGGGGCGGCGATGGCGGACGAAACCGAGGGCGGCACCGGGCTCCCGGCGAGCCTGGAGATGGCCTGGGGTCTGCGCGAACGCCCCGGCAAGGGCCCGCGCCCCACCCTCACCCTCCCGCGGATCGTGGACGCGGCCGTCGCGCTCGCCGCCACGGAGGGGATGGACGCCGTCTCCATGGGTCGGGTGGCCAAGGAACTCGGCGTCTCGACGATGTCCCTCTACCGGTACGTCACGGCGAAGGAAGAGCTGTACATCCTGATGTCGGACGCGGGAGTCGGAACCCCGCCGCCGCTCCCGCCGGACGCGGACAGCCGGGACTGGCGGGAGCTCCTGTCGGACTGGGCCTACGCGCAGCGCACCGTCCTGATGGCCAAGCCGTGGATCCTGCGCATCCCGATCACGGCCCCACCGGCCACCCCGAACCAACTCGCCTGGATGGAACGCGGGCTCGCCGCGATGGCCGGCACCAGCCTGCGGGAAAGCGAGAAGCTGTCGACGATCATCCTCATCGGCGGCCTCGTACGGAACGAGGCCACCATGGCCGCCGACATGATGGACGCCATCATCAAGAGCGGGGTCTCACCGGACCAGGTCGTGGGCCAGTACGTCCGCACGCTGCGGCTGCTCACCGGCCCGGACACCCACCCGGCGGTGACGCGGCTGCTGGAATCCGACGCGTTCACGGGGTCCGACGAGCCGGACTTCCAGTTCCGGTTCGCCTTGGGCCGCCTGCTGGACGGCCTGGCCGAACTGATCGACGAGCGGTGACCGTCAGTCGACGTGGAGGGGTGGCGGGGACCACGTCGGGGGCAACTCGTCGGCCGGGTCCCCGGTGACGCGGAGCGGGTAGCGCCACCGCCACCACCGCGGCTGCGCCGCCATTTCGCTCGCGCTCATGCCGAGGGGCTTGATCGGCGCGGTGGCGGCGCGGAACCGCGCGTCGAGGGCGTCCAACTCGGGCTGACGGAGTGCGCGGACCCGTTCGGTGAGGATCGGCCAAGCGCTGTGCAGCGCGTCGCGGTGGCGTGTGTCGTTGTCGAACTCCCAGGCCCACATGGCCTCGACGCCCTCTTCGACCTCCGCCACGAACTCGGCCCATGCCTCCATGCAGGCGTTGAGCGTCATGGTGTGGAGGTGGTAGTAGGCGGAGAGCAGAGCCGTGGCACGGTGGACCGAGGCGTAGTCCTCGGCGTCCAGCGGCTCGTCCTCAGTCAACCGAGCGGGCCCAGTCGGTGAGCGTCGCCCAGGCGGCGGGGGCCAGGTCCAGGACGGGGCCGTCGGTGACCTTCGAGTCCCGGACGTGGATCTGATCGGCGCAGGCGGCCACCTCGACGCACTGGCCGCCTTCGTCGCCGCTGTAGCTGGACTTGAACCACTCAAGTGAGGTGGTGGCGCTCATGTCTCTCCTAGCAGGCGGTCCAACAGGCCCCGCGTCAGCTCGGTGTTGAGGGCCTGAGTCCGCAGCATCGCATACTTGCGAGACAGGATGCTGACCTCATCTGGGTCCGAGATGAGGTGACTGCCACGCTGGCTTTCGGTGTAGCCAAGGTGCCGGTGGTCAGGGGTTTCCAGGAGGGTGAAGGCGCCATTGAGGCCCGCGTGCGATGTCCGGCCCAACGGCATCACCTGCAAACTCACGTCCGGCAGATCGGCGCACGCGCGCAGGTGGCGGAGCTGCTCCTCGTACACCTCGTCACCGCCGAGCCGGTCGCGCAGGACCGCCTCCCAGATGACGAAGCTCAGCGTCGGCGGGGTCTCGCGGCGCAGTATCTGTTGACGCGCCACGCGTGAGCGGGTCAGTGCCTCGATCTCGGCCGCCGGATGGGCCGGGACGCGGCACGTGAAGACGGCTCGGGCGTAGTTCTCCGTCTGGAGCAGACCCGGCACCACCTGGTTGTCGAACCAGGACAGGGCGATCGCCAGCCGCTCCAGCTCCATGTACTCCTCAGCCCACGGCGGTGTCGCGTCCACCTCGGGCATCTCGTTGGCCGCCACCGCCAGCAACCCCGGCAGCCCCAGATGCTGGTCCATCAGCTCCGCGACATTCGGCATCAGGGCTCGGCGCCCCTGCTCGATCGACGCGATGGACTGCTCGTCCAGCCGTACGAGCTCTCCCAGCTGCTTCTGGGTCAGACTCTTCGCGACCCGGCCGGCGGCCACCTGTTTGCCGACCATCTTCATGGTCGTCGCGTTCGGTCGTGGGCGCTTCCTCGGTGGCATGACTACGAACTCCCCACCCGCACACGTGCGATACCCCGGGCCCACCCGTACTCACCAATGAGTACGGGTCGGCGTACTGCTCCACGGTAGTCACGCAACGCGACGATGGTCCGGTGAATCTCCATACTCAGGCGGCCCTCATGCGCGAGCGGCTCTATCTCCGCTCACCCCAAACCATCCAGGCCGCACGCCACTTCACACGTGACACCCTGCACGCCTGGGGGGTCCGGGACCGCCACGACGACATGTTGCTCTGCGTGAGCGAGCTGGCCACCAACGCCCTGCGCCACGGCGTCCCGCGCGGCCGCGGGTACCTGCTCCGGCTGATCGGCACCGACTCGACCGTCCGGATCGAGGTGCACGACAGCGGGCCCGGGCTGTCCCGGATCGCGGGCCGGCCGCCAGGGCGGGGGCTGACCATCGTCGGGGCCCTCTCCGACGGCTGGGGGGTGCTGCCCCGCTCGCCCGGCAAGGTGGTCTGGTGCGAGGTCGTACACCGCTGAGCGGGAGCGGGTCAGGCCCCGGCCGCCAGCAGCGTCGCGGCCAGCTTCATCCGTTCGTCCAGCTGCTTCTTCGCCACGTCCAGCGTCTCCGCGTTCCGCTCGATCGCCCGCTGCTGGTAGGCGACTTCGACGGTGTACCAGATGCCCACCAGGTTGGTCTCCCGCTTGCACTCCACGTCCTGCTTGGCCATGGTGACCGCCTGCGGGCTGCTCATGCCGGCCTCGTCGATGCCCGGCGGCTGGGCCGTCGGGTCGGTGAAGGCGGCGTAGCCGTGTTTGGCCATGCATTCGCTCCAGGCCTTGGTCGCCGCGACGACCCGGCTGTCCTTCTGGGCGCGGCCGTAGGCCTCGATGCCGTGGCTCTGCGCGACCATGCCGTCCACCGTGTCCTTGGTGGGCGTGAACAGCTTCAGGGCGCTCTCGCGCAGGCAGCCGCCCGCCGGGACCTTCTGGCCGCCGACGACCGTGGTCGCCACGTCGGACTTCTCGGCCTCCTCCTGGCTCATCGGAACCTTCATCGACGGGTCCACCTCCAGGCCGTGGAGTACGAGCTTCTCGTTGCCGCCGAGGGTCTGCCGAGGGGGCCTCACGGTGTTGCCGAGCCGCGGGTTGGTGTAGCCGGACTGTGCCGCCTCGGCCGGGTCGGATATCCCGTAGCGGCGGCTCTCGTCCTGCTGGACCGCCCCGTCGGCCTTCCGGCGCTGCGTGAAGCGGAAGCCGTAGCGCTGCATGCACTGGTCGATGAGCACGTCCTGCGCCTCGTCGAGCAGTGCGAGCTGCCGGCTGTCCGGGGTGTACGGGGCCAACGGGAAGACCAGGCTGCGGCTTTCGAGCAGGGTCGGGACGGCGCCGATGGGGGGTTCCTTGCCGGCATCGGAGTCGGTGTCGGCCTTGCCGCCGGCCGTCTGCGAGCACCCGGTCAGCAGGAGCGCCAGTACGGCTGCGGAGGCCGCCAGGGCGGCGCGGGGGGCGTGCGGCGAGAACATGGTGGCTCCGGATTGCGGGGGCGGCTGCGACGCGGGGCGGCTCCGCCCGCGGGCAGCGGGCGGAGCCACCTTCTCGAGCGGGCCTAGAAGTAGAAGGCCGAGGAGATCTGGTTGAAGAAGGTCGAGTTCAGGTTGCCCCTGGTACCGGACCCGAGGTTGACCTGGTAGCCCTGGCCGCCCGAGCCGGTGTACACCTTCCACGTGTAGGTGTCCCGGTTCGACCAGGACTCCGTGTTGTTGTCCGTCAGTTGCCCCGCGCAGCTCCTCGTCCCCTTGAACGAGTCGTCGTAGAAGTTGATGTCGTTCACGTAGAGGTCGAAGACCGAGTTCGACTGGTCCTGCCAGCAGAACAGGCCGAGCTCGCCGTCGGTGAGCCAGCCGTCCTTTTCGGCGGCGGAGGCCGAGCCGGCGCCGACGGCGACCGCGCCCAGGACCAGGCCGGCGGCCGCGACGGTGCGCAGGGAATTACGAAGCTTCATCAGTCATGCCTTTCGGACAAACTGTCGCAATTTCGGGGGGCGGCGGGATCTTGGCCATTGCGGACGGGCTTCGACCGCCATGGAGTGGATCACGCCGCGGCGAGCCTGGCAACTGTCCCCGAGCACAGGAGTTCGGCCTACCCGTTGACCCAGGGTGTCGGACGATGCGAGGCGCCTCAGGAGGTTCGCTGCGTCATTTCCGCGTGCCCGATCGCTTGCCGAACCTGCTGTACGGGCGCTTTTCCTGCTGTCCGGCTGCGTAGAGGTGGATTCCGCTTCCCTCCTCCGCTCGGCCCGCGGCTTCACCCCTTCGTTCCGGAACCCAGGAAGAGGAAGGGAGGGGTGGACCCCAAGATGGCTGAAGGTGACGGCCGGGCAGGATGCCGGCTGACGGGGGTGTCCGATAACCGGTTCTCGGCCCCCTCTCATCGGTTACGGAGGGTGCCCTTCGGATGAACCGATGGTGACGACCCTTCAGTAGTGTGGAAAATGACCAATGTGCCGAGCTCCTCCGAAAAGTTATGATCAAGGGCGGTATTCTGGTCTTGCCGCGCCTTCTTCGCCTCTGCAGGTAGGAAAAAGTTGAGTGATGCGGTGGACTCCGGCGTCGATCGCGGCTTATGCCCGTATTGCAAGCTCGGTGCACGGGAGCGGTGGGACAAGGAATCAGAATGGATTCGTCAAGGACTTATTCGGGTACCTGATCTGACCGATCGGGAACTCGAGGTGTTCAACGCGATGACGTGCGGACCCTCGAATGAAGAGCTCGCGAAGAGTCTCGGGATGGTCATTCGAACCGTGAAATTCCATCTGGAGAATATTCGCGGCAAGCTGGGCGGCATCTCCCGCATTCAGACATGTCTGCTCGCTGTGCACCACCGGTTTGTCACCTGCTCCACCGGACACGTCTGAGCCGGTTCCTCACGGCACGTACGGCCCCTGTACGTACCGCCCGGCGCTGTCATAGGGCCATGCATTGGGCTGGCAGCCGGCAAGTCCCTTGATCTGCTGCATCATCACGGGCGCGAGCGCGCCCGGCGCGGCGCAGCTCTCGTGCCCGCGGCCTATTTCGTGGCCCACTTCATGGTTGATGATGAGTGCCCGGTACTGCTGGATCGGACCGTCGAACTGTGGAGACCCCTGCACCCAGCGCTTGAGATTGACCACGACCGTGTGTCCCGTCCGGCAATTCACGTTGCCGCGGCTCTCCGGCGTGGTCACATCGCACAGCCGGTCGGTGGTCGTGGGCGTCGCCACTTTGACCGTGAAGTCCACGGGCCCGGAGGAGACGAGCTGGAAGCCGTACGCCTTGTTCTTCGTCCAGCCGCGTGAGTGCCCGAGGATGTCGGACACCTCCCGGGCGGTCTGCGGCCCCGGTAACTGGATCCCGTCCTCGATCTCCACCCGGTAGCGCCGGATCTGCCCCTGCCCTTGGGCCTTCCCCTGGGCCTGGACGACCGTGAAGGTGCCCGGGCCCGTGTCCGGTACGGCGCCTCCGGGGGTGGCCGAGGGGGACGGGGAGGGAGTGGGCGTGGGGGAGGGCGAAGGCGACGGGGGCGGGGGCGGCGGCGGGGCCGCGGGGGTCGTCGTCCGGCCGCCGGTCGGCTCTGCCGGGGCCGCGCGCGCGGGCGGTTCGGACGGTGACGGCAGGAACGCGAGGGCGGTTCCCGCCCCGGCGCAGCCCACCGCCGCCACGATGGTGGCGGCCAGGGTCCGCTTCTTCCTGCTGCGCCGTGCCTCGGTGCGGGTCAGGCCGGCGGCTCGCTTCCCCACGGGTCAGGCGCCGGCGATCAGGGACGCGGCGAGCTTCATCCGCTCGTCCAGCTGCTTCTTCGTCAGGCCCAGGGTCTCGGCGTTCTGCTCGATGATGCGCTTCTGGTAGGCGAGTTCCACCGTGTACCAGATGCCCACGAGGTTGGTCTCCTTCTTGCAGGCCACGTCCTGCTTGGCCTGGGCGATCGCCTGCGGGCTGGCGATGTTGGCGTCGTTGATGCCGGGCGGCTGGCCCATCGGGCTGTCCACCTGGTACCCGTGCTTGCCCATGCACTCGCTCCAGGACTTGAACGCCTTGACCACCCTGCTGTCCTTCTGGGAGCGCGCGTAGGCATCGAAGTCGAAGCCTTGCGCGACCCAGGCGTCCACCGTGTCCTTGGTGGGCGTGAACAGCTTCAGGGCGCTCTCGCGCCTGCAGCCGCCAGCCGGTACCTTCTGCCCGCCGAAGACGGTCGTGGCCACGTCGGACTTCTCCGCCTCCTCCTGGCTTTTGGGAACCGGCAGGGAGGGGTCCACCTCCAGCCCGGACAGCACCAGCTCCTCATTGGCTCCGAGGGGCTGCTGCGGGGGCCTCCCGGTGCGGTCGTCCGGCGGGTTGTCATAGCCGTATTGGGCCGCCTCGGCCGCGTCGGAAAGCCCGTACCTCCGGCTGTAGTCGAGCTTGGCCGCCGCGTTGGCCTTGCGCCGCACCTGGTAGCGGAAGCCGTAGCGCTGCATGCACTTGTCGATGAGTACGTCCTGAGCCTCGCCGAGCAGGCCGAGCTGGCGGTCGTCCGGGATGTACGCGGCGATCGGGAAAGTGAGGTTCCGGCTTTCGAGCAGCGTCGGCACGGCGCCGGTCGCGGGTTCCTCGTCGGAGCCCCCGCCGTCCGACTGGGAGCACCCGGTCAGAAGGAGCGCCAGCACGGCTGCGGAAGCCGCCAGGACAGGACGGGGGGAACTCGGCGAGAACATGGTGGCTCCGATACGGGACGGCTAGGATGCGGGAAGCGGCAGCTCCGCCCGGCGCTTACGGGCGGAGCTGCCGTTTTCGCGTGTGAGGTCAGGCAGATGTGCCTAGCGGGGGTAGGCCGAGGAAACCCGGTTGAAGTACGTCGAGTTGAAGTCGTCCCGCTCGCCGACCAGGATGTAGCCGCGGCTTCCCTGGCGCTTCCAGTCGGTGTAGACGTCCCACACGTAGGCGTCCTTGTTCGAGAACGACTCGGTGTAGTCGTTGGTGGTGTGCCCGGCGCAGCTCAGCGAGCCCTTGAAGTAGTCGTTCGAGAAGTCCTCGTCGAAGTCGTAGAGGTCGAAGACCGAGCTCGACTGGCCCGACTCGCAGAACAGGCCCAGCTCGCCGGAGGTGAGCCAGCCGTCCTTGGCGGCGGCAGAAGCGGAACCGGCGCTGACGGCGACGGCGCCGATGACGAGGCCGGCGGCGGCGAAGGTGCGCAGGGAATTACGGAGCTTCATTATTCATCTCTTTCGGTGGAGTCGTTGATTCGGTGGCCGAGAACTCGTTCATTGCGGGTCTGGCCTCGAACGCCAAGGAGTGGATCACGCCATGCCGGGATTTCACAACTGTCCTCGGGTACAGGTGCGTGATCTTGTTTTTCGTTTAGGGTGTCGGTGATCCCACATGCCTCTGGAGGCCTGCTGTGCCATTTCGACGGGCCCGATCCGTGGCCGCTCCCGCTGTGTTGTCGGCGATTTTCCTGGTGTCCGGCTGCTCTGGCGAGGATTCTGCATCCCGTTCCGTCTCCTCTTCTGCTTCGGCGCCCGCTTCTGCTTCCGCTTCGCCTTCCGCTTTGCCTTCCGCTTCTGCTTCGCAGTCCGGGCAGGCCAAGGGCGCGGTCGATCCCAAGCAGGCCGACTTTTTCCGGTGCCTCAAGGAAAAAGGGCTGCCCATGAAGGAAACGGATTCGGGAATTCCGATCGTGGATTCGAGCAAGGCGGATCCCGTCAAGGTCAAGGAAGCCGAATCCGCTTGCGACAGCCGCCGATCGGTTCCGCCGGCGACCCCGGAACAGCTCGCCGAGGCGAAGGCGCTCACCGCTTGCATGCGGGCGAACGGCGTGCCGAACTTCCCCGACCCGGATCCGAAGACGGCGGACCATGACACCGAGAAGCTCCGCCTGAAGGAGTCGGCGGAAGGGTCCGCCGCCATGAAGAAGTGCTCCACCCCCGACAAGTCGTCGAATCCTGGGCAGGGCGCCGGATGACGGCGGACACGAGGGAGCCCGATCCCACGGAATCCGCCCAGGAGGTCGTGGAAACCGAGGAGGCCGACGGCGCCGAGTCCTCCCCCGGTCTGTCCCGGCGTCGCACGTGGGTGGCGGCCGTCGCGGTGGGGGCGGTCCTGCTCTCCGCTGCCGGCGTCGCCGCCTCGCTGGTGATCAAGTCGCCCGCGCAGACCGCCGCGGAGGCCGGTCCGCCGCCGCTGGACGTACTCATCGCACGCGTCGAGAAGCGCGTGCTGCGCGACACGGTCATCGTGCGTGGCACGGTCACCTCGGCACAGGCAGTCCAGGTCACTCCGACCGTCACGGGCGCGGAGGGGTCAGGCCCGGCAGTGGTCACCAAGGTCGCCGTCCGCCAGGGTGACAAGGTCGAGGCGGGCAAGGTGCTCCTGGAGGTGTCCGGGCGCCCCGTCTTCGCGCTGCCCGGCGGGCTGCCGGTGTACCGGGACCTGAAGCCGGGTGCGACCGGCGACGACGTGAAGCAGCTGCAGAAGGCCCTGGCGGGGCTCGGCCACGGCACCGGATCCGACGCGGCCGGCACCTTCGGCGCGGGTACCAAGGCCGCGCTGGGCGCTTTCTACAAGTCGATCGGCTACGACCCGCTGCCCGCGGTGGCAGACCGGGGCGAGGCCGTGAAAGCCGCGGAAGACGCGGTCACTTCCGCCGAGCGCTCCCTGGAGGACGCCAAGGCCGCCGCCGCGAACACCGGTACCGGCGGCACGGGGAGTACGGGCAGTACCGGCGGCACGGGCACGACGGGTACTTCCGGCACCACGGGCGGCTCGGACACCAAGGGCTCCGGTGGCAGCAAGGGCTCCAGCCAGGACGGTGCCCGCGCGGTCGCCCGCGCCCAGGAGGACCTGCGCAAGGCCCGCGCGCGCCTCGCCGAGGCCCGCGCGGCGGCCGGCCCCATGCTCCCGGTCGGCGAGGTCGTCTTCCTGGAGTCCTTCCCGGCCCGCGCCGACTCTGTCACCGTCCGCCCCGGCTCCCCGGTCAGCGGCTCCGCGATGTCCCTGTCGGCGGGAGCGCTCGTCGTCCGCGGCCAGCTCCAGGAACATCAGAAGGGCCTGGTCCGCGCCGGCCAGAAGGTCGAGATCCTCTCCGAGATCAGCGGGGTCACGGCAGCCGCCGAGGTGCAGTCGGTCGCCGACACCGCGCAGTCGGCGCCCGCGCCGGGCACCGGGTCCAACGGCGGCCAGGGACAGGGGCAGGGCCAAGGCCAGGGGCAGGGCCAGCAGGCTCCCGCCCCCGGCGGGCCGAGTGGGTACGAGATGCTCGTACGCCCCCTCGCACCGCTGGACACCAAGCTCGTCGGCCAGGACGTCCGGCTGACCGTGGAAGCCGCCGCGACCGACGGCAACGCGCTCGTCGTCCCGGTGTCCGCGGTCTCCGCCCAGGCCGATGGCCGCACCATCGTCACCGTGGTCGACGGTACGGGTGCCCAGCGCCGCGTCGAGGTCCGGCCCGGGACCACTGGCGACGGCTACGTGGAGGTCCGGCCCACCGAGGACGGCACCCTCGCGGACGGCGACTCCGTGGTCATCGGTGTCAACCCCGGCGTCGCGAACAAGCAGCCCGGCAAGCAGAACGACGGGAAGAGCGGCGGCACCGGTGGGGGCGGCAAGAGCGGCGGCGGTTCATGACCCAAGACATGGCCGAGCACACGACCGAGGACGCGACGCCCGTCATCGAGTTCCGGCAGGTGGGCCTGACGTACCCGGGCCCACCGGCGGTGGCCGCCTTCAAACCATGCGATCTCACCATCCGTCGCGGTGAGTTCGTCACCGTCATCGGCCCCTCGGGCTCCGGCAAGTCGACCTTCCTCAACATCGTCGGCCTGCTCGACGCACCCACCGTCGGCCACTATCTCCTCGACGGCATCGACACCGGCGCGCTGGGCGACAACGACCGGACCGCCCTGCGCGGCCGCCGCATCGGCTTCGTCTTCCAGTCCTTCCACCTGCTGCCGCACCGCTCGGCCCTGGAGAACGTCGCCCTCGCCATGCTCTACAACGGCGTGCCCCGCAAGGAGCGTCCCGCCCGCGCCCGGGAGGCCCTGACCCGGGTCGGGCTCGGCCACCGCCTCTCCGCGGTTCCCTCCCGCCTGTCCGGCGGCGAACGCCAACGGGTGGCCATCGCCCGGGCACTGGTCGCCCGGCCGTCGCTGCTGCTGTGCGACGAACCGACCGGAAACCTCGACTCCGCCAACGCCGACACGGTGCTGGCCCTCCTGGACGAGCTCCATGCCGACGGGATGACCGTGCTCGTCATCACCCACGACCAGGAGGTCGCCGCACACGGCGGCCGGACCGTCGCGATCCGCGACGGCGTACTGCGCGAACAGGCCCCCGCATGAAACTGCCCCAGCTCCGCCGGCTCCCGCGGCGTCGGTCCCGCACCGCCGTCCGGGTAGAGCCCTCCCGCTTCGCCGCCCGCGACAACGTCTCGGAGGCCTTCGCCGGTGTACTGCAGCGCCCGGCCCGTTCGGCGCTGACCGCACTCGGGACGGTCCTCGGCGTCGGCACCTTCGTCGCCGTCCTCGGCCTGACCGCCACCACCTCGTCCCAGATCGACAGCCGGTTCAACCTGCTCACCGCCACCGAGGTGACCGTCGAGGACATCGCCCGCGAGAAGAACAACTTCGCCGGCCCCGGATTCCCGGCCGACGCGGACCTGCGCGTCGAGCGGCTGGGCGGGGTCCAGCACGCGGGCGTCTTCTTCACGGTCCGCCTCGACCCCGCCGCCGGCGGCGTCCGCTCCGCCCCGGTCGGCGGCGCCAAGGGCGGCAGCGAGAGCACCGACGTGATCGCCGCCTCACCCGGCGCGCTGCAGGCCGCCGTCCCCAAGATGGCCCAGGGCCGCCTGTACGACGAGTACCACTCCAGCACCAGGCAACGCGTGGCCGTCCTCGGCTCGGCCGTCGCCGCCCGCCTCGGCATCACCACCCTGGACACCCGGCCGGCCGTCTTCATCGGCTCCGAGCCCTTCACCGTGATCGGCATCGTCCAGGACGTGCGGCGCAAGTCCGATCTCCTCCTCTCGGTCGCGGTCCCCCGCACCACCGCCGAGGAGATCTGGGGCCCGCCTCAGAGCAGCGGCACCACCATGCTGATCTCGACCGATGTCGGTGCCGCCCAGCAGGTAGCCCGCCTGGCCCCCACGGCGCTGCGCCCCGACCACCCCGAGTACCTCAAGGCCGTGCCGCCGCCGGACCCGCGCACCCTGCGCTCCGGCGTCACCTCCGACCTGGAACAGCTCTTCCTGATCCTCGCCGGGATCTGCCTGGTCATCGGTGCCGTCGGCATCGCCAACACCACTCTGGTCGCCGTCCTGGAACGCACGGGCGAGATCGGTCTGCGCCGTGCGCTGGGGGCCCGGGGACGCCACATCACCACCCAATTCCTCGCGGAATCAGGCGCCCTGGGCACACTCGGCGGACTCGTCGGCACCTCCCTGGGCACCCTCACCGTGGTCGGCGTCGCCGTCATCCGCGACTGGACGCCCGTCATCCACCCGGCCACCGTCGCGACCGCGCCCCTCCTCGGCCTGATCACCGGCGTCCTGGCCGGCCTCTACCCCGCGTGGCGCGCCGCCCGCATCCAGCCCGCCGAGGCCCTCCGACGCTGAACGGCCCTCGACGGCCAAGGGGCTGCCGGGGGCGTCCGGGACGTGTCGAGCCGTCAGCTGGTGCGTCGCCGGCGGCCGGTGCCGCGAGCGCCGCTGTTCGGGGGCGTGGGGGTGGGCGACGAACAGAGCCGGGCCGTCGCCCACGCGAGGCCCAGGCACACGGGGGTGTAGAGCACGAGGTTGAGCAGCCGGAACGGGCCCTCCGCCGGGCTCGCCGTCAGCCCCGTCACCCACCCGAGGCCCGCGAGCCCCCGGGCGGCCAGCCCGGCGGCCACCGCGCCCGTGACCAGCCGGGCCGTACGCCCGCCGCGCCCCCGGGAGTACACCATCACGGCCCCGGCCCCCGTCAGGAGCAGCGCGGCCAGCGGAACCACCACGCGCGGGGTGAAGGGCGCCTCCAGCCCGAGCACGGCGAGCGACAGGCTCCGCGCGTCCACGGCCGGCCAGGTCGCCCCGGTGGCCCAGTACAGGTGCAGCAGTCCGTCGACGGCCAGCACCCCGGCCACCGCCTGGCCGGTGCGGTGTCGTGTCGTGGTCTTCATGTGAGCCCCCTCGGTTCTCGGTGCCGGAACAACCCGGCACATGAAAGGAGGAGGGCGCCACGGGGGACATTCCTGTGAGCCGTGTCATGCGAGCTGCCAGCAGATTGCTTGCACCGCCACTACTCTTGTTGCATGGCCACTCTCTATGTGCGTGATCTGTCCGACGAGGCGCTCGCCGAGCTGAAGGTACGGGCCGCCCGCAGCCGCCAGTCGCTCCAGGCGTACGCCCGGACCCTGCTGGAGGAAGAGGCCGCGACGCCGTCGATCGAGGACGTCGTCGCGCGAATTCGGGCCCGGGTATCGGCCGAACTGAGCGTGGACGAGGTCCTCGCGGACCTCGATGCCGGACGGCGGCGCGAATGATCGTGATCGACGCGAGCGCCGTCGTCCTGCTGGTCGCCGACGCGGGGCCGGCCGGTGAGGCGGTTCGCGAGCGGGTGCTCGGCGAACGGCTCGCCGCGCCCTACCTGCTCGACGTGGAGGTCGCCCACGCCCTCCTCGGCCGCCACCGCGGCGGCAAACTCTCCGACCGGCAGCTGGACGCGGCCTGGGACGACTTCACGTCCCTACCCATCCGGCGGATGGAGCACATGCCGGTGCTGCCCCGGGTGCGTGAACTGCACGCGAACCTCGCCGCGTACGACGCCACCTACGTCGCCCTCGCGGAAGGGCTCCAGGTGCCGCTCGTCACCTGCGACGCGCGGATCGGCCGTTCGGGGAGCCCTCGGTGCAAGATCGAGGTCTTCGGCTCGGTGTAGGAACACGCGAAAGCCCCGCCCCCGGTGCGTTGCACCGGGGACGGGGCCTTCATGCCGTACGGGTCAGAGCTTCTCGGGCGTCCGGATGCCCAGCAGGGACATGCCCTTCGAGAGCGTGCGGGCCGTCAGGTCGCACAGGAAGAGGCGGTTCTCGCCCACGACCAGCTCCGGCTCGGGCTTCACGACCGGGCACTCCGTGTAGAACGTCGTGTAGAGGGAGGACAGCTGGTAGAGGTACGCCGCCACCTTGTGCGGGGCGTACTCCGCGGCCGCCTCCTCGACCAGCGCACCGAAGCCGTCCAGGTGCAGGCCCAGCGCGCGCTCGGCCGGGGCCAGCTCCAGCTCCGGGTGCGGGACCGGCGTACGGTCGCCCGCGTTGCGCAGGATGGACTTGATCCGGGCGTACGCGTACTGGATGTACACGGACGTGTCGCCGGTCAGCGAGACCATCTGGTCCAGGTCGAACTTGTAGTCCCGCGCGGCGGAGGTGGAGAGGTCCGCGTACTTGACCGCGCCGATGCCGACCTGGAGGCCGTTCGTGACGATCTCCTCCTCGGTGAGGTTGCCGCGCCCCTCGTCCTTCTCCCGGACCACGGTCGTCGCCCGCTCCACGGCCTCGTCGAGCAGGTCCACCAGCCGGACCGTCTCGCCCTCACGGGTCTTGAACGGCTTGCCGTCCTTGCCGAGGACCGTGCCGAAGGCCAGCTGGACGGCCTTGACCTCGTCGTTCAGCCAGCCCGCCCGGCGCGCCGTCTCGAAGACCATCTTGAAGTGCAGCGACTGCCGGGCGTCCACGACGTACAGCAGGGTCGAGGCGCTCAGGTTGCCGACGCGGTCGCGGATCGCCGACAGGTCGGTCGCGGCGTAGCCGAAACCACCGTCGGACTTCTGCACGATCAGCGGGGTCGGGTTGCCGTCCGGGCCCTTGACGTCGTCGAAGAACACGCACAGCGCGCCGTTCGAGCGGACGGCGACGCCCGACTCCTCCAGCAGCTTGCACGTCTCGACCAGCATGTCGTTGTAGCCGGACTCGCCGATCACGTCGGGGTCCTGGATGTCCATGTCCAGCTTGTTGAAGACCGAGTAGAAGTAGATCTTCGACTCGTCCACGAACCGCTGCCACAGCGCCAGCGTCTCGGGCTCGCCGGCCTGGAGGTCCACCACCCGCGCCCGCGCCCGCGTCTTGAACTCCTCGTCGGAGTCGAAGAGCGCGCGCGAGGCCTTGTACAGGCGGTTCAGGTTGGACATGGCCTCCTCGCCGGAGACCTCGTCCTCGCTCTTGTGGTCCAGCTCGTGCGGGTGCTCCAGCAGGTACTGGATGAGCATGCCGAACTGGGTGCCCCAGTCGCCGATGTGGTGGCGACGGACCACCTTCTCGCCCGTGAACTCCAGGATCTCCACCATCGCCGCGCCGATCACGGCGGACCGCAGGTGGCCCACGTGCATCTCCTTCGCGACGTTCGGCTGCGCGTAGTCGATCACCGTGGTGCCCGGCTCCGCCGCGGGCGCCACGCCGAGGCGGTCGTCGCCCGCCCGCGCCGCGAGGGTCTCGATGATCGCCTTGTCGGTGATCGTGATGTTGAGGAAGCCCGGACCCGAAACCTCGATCTCCCGGATCAGGTCACCGGTCGCGATGCCCTCGACCACCGTCGTCGCCAGCTCGCGCGGGTTGGCCTTCGCCTTCTTCGCGAGCGCCAGGATGCCGTTGGCCTGGAAGTCGGCCCGGTCGCTTCGTCGCAGCAGCGGGTCGGCGCCACCGGCCTCCGGCAGGGCCGAGGCGAGGGCGTCCGCGACGCGCTGATTGACGGAAGAAGCGAGGGAAGGGACCGAGGCCATGAGCTGCCGTTCCTGTGAGGTTGTGCCGGTGGGTGCACTTGGTTGTTCCGACAAGTGCCGAGTATCCCACGTGAGGGCCACCCGTTTCGCGGGAGAAACAGGGACGGGAAACAACTGCGGAGCGACCGCCGACGTCTGGGAGAATGGCTGGAGCCAGCATTCGAGATAGAAGGACGTGTCGTGGCGCAGAGCAGCACCGAGACCGACTGGGTCTCCCGTTTCGCGGACGAGGTCATCGCCGAGGCGGAGCGCCGAGCACCCGGCAAACCTGTCGTCGTCGCGTCCGGACTCTCCCCCTCCGGCCCCATCCACCTGGGCAACCTCCGCGAGGTCATGACCCCGCACCTGGTCGCGGACGAGATCCGCCGCCGGGGCTTCGAGGTCCGCCACCTCATCTCCTGGGACGACTACGACCGGTACCGCAAGGTCCCCAAGGGCATCCCCGGCGTCACCGAGGAATCGCACGCCCAGCACATCGGCCGCCCGCTGACCGCCGTGCCCGCGCCCGAGGGTTCCGCGTACCCGAACTGGGCCGAGCACTTCAAGGCCGCCATGGTCGAGTCCCTGGCCGAGCTGGGCGTCGAATACGACCCCATCAGCCAGACCGAGCAGTACACCGCAGGCACCTACCGCGAGCAGGTCCTGTTCGCGATGAAGCACCGCGGCGACATCGACGCCATCCTCGACCAGTACCGCACCAAGCAGAAGCCGGGCGGCAAGACCCAGCAGAAGCAGGTCGACGAGGCCGAGCTCGAAGCCGCCGAAGGCTCCGGCGCGGCCGCCGAGGACGACGGCAGCAGCGCCGAGGGCGGCTACTTCCCGTACAAGCCCTACTGCGGCGAATGCGGCAAGGACTTCACCAAGGTCACCTCGTACGACGACGAGACGACCGAGATGACCTACGTCTGCACCGAGGACGAGTTCACCGAGACGGTCAAGCTCAGCGAGTTCAACCGCGGCAAGCTCGTCTGGAAGGTCGACTGGCCCATGCGCTGGGCCTACGAGGGCGTCGTCTTCGAGCCCTCCGGCGTCGACCACTCCTCGCCCGGCTCCTCCTTCCAGGTCGGCGGCCAGATCGTCGGCATCTTCGGCGGCGAGCAGCCCATCGGCCCGATGTACGCCTTCGTCGGCATCAGCGGCATGGCCAAGATGTCGTCGAGCAAGGGCGGGGTCCCCACCCCGGCCGACGCGCTGAAGATCATGGAACCGCAGCTGCTGCGCTGGCTCTACGCCCGCCGCCGCCCCAACCAGTCCTTCAAGATCGCCTTCGACCAGGAGATCCAGCGGCTCTACGACGAGTGGGACAAGCTGGAGGCCAAGGTCGCCGACGGCTCCGTGCTGCCCGCCGACGCGGCCGCGCACAGCCGCGCCGTACGGGTCGCCTCCCACGAGCTCCCGCGCACCCCGCGCCCGATGCCGTACCGCACGCTCGCCTCCGTCGTCGACATCACCGCCGGCCACGACGAGCAGACCCTGCGCATCCTCTCCGACCTGGAGCCGGAGAAGCCCCTCACCTCCCTCGACGAGGTCCGGCCCCGCCTGGACCGCGCCGAGAACTGGATCACCACCCAGGTCCCGGCCGACCAGCGCACCCTCGTACGCGACGAGCCCGACACCGAGCTGCTGTCGTCGCTGGACGACGAAGGCCGCGAGTCGCTCCGCCTGCTCCTCGACGGACTCGACTCGCACTGGTCCCTCGACGGGCTCACCACCCTCGTCTACGGAGTCCCGAAGGTCATGGCCGGACTGGACCCGGCCGCCAAGCCCACCCCGGAGCTGAAGGTCGCCCAGCGCACCTTCTTCGCGCTCCTCTACCGCCTCCTCGTCACCCGCGAGACCGGCCCGCGCCTGCCCACTCTGCTCCTGGCGGTCGGCGCGGACCGGGTGCGCAAGCTGCTCGCCGCCTGAGGCACGTGATACGGAAGGGCCCCCCCCCCCCGGGGGGGGGGGGCCCGCCCACCAACCGCGGGGCAGCGAAACCAATTTGAGGTTAAAGTATAATTTAAAAAAAAAAACACCCCCCACAACAAAA
>NZ_JBHWJY010000017.1:0-77464 GCF_042731135.1 Streptomyces sp. NPDC059874 | reverse complement strand
CGACCCGGCCCCCCGCGCCCCCACACGCCCCGGGGGGGGGGGGGGGCCGGGGGTGCCCACGCGGCCCCCGCCGTGCGCCAGTTTTACGGTACGGCCCCCCCCCCGGGGGGGGGGGGGGCCCTTCCCACGTCCGGAGGTCCTGCTAAGCGATGTGCTCGTTCTCCAGATCACGCTGGTAGCGCTGCTTCAGGTCCGGCATCAGCCGGGAGATCGTCGTGAAACTGCGCGGGTGCACGATCCCGTGCCGGTCCGAGAGGTATATGTCGACCTGCTCGGGGCTCGGAACCTTGCCGTTCTCCTCGATGTACGCGCGGAAGACCTCGTACGCCGCCTCCGCGAACTTCACCTCGTCGATGTCGCTCTCGACGGGGGCGTCCTCCTGGAGCTCCGGGTCCTCCTGCCGCGGAGCCGGTATCGGCAGCTGCTCCTGCTGCGGGTGCTGCTCCTCCTCCGGGCCCGCCGGGGGCATGACCGGAGTCGGCTCCAGACCCTCCACGTACTGCGGGTTGTAACCACCCTCGTACGCCGCCTGCGGGGCCAGCGGCGCGGCGAACCACGCGCTGTTGTGCGCGGCCGGCATCGCCGTCGGATCCACCGCGAACGCCGGCGGGTGGGCGTGCGTCACGGCCGGTACCGCAGCCTGCTGGGGCCCGACCTGGGGCATCGCCTGGGACTGCGACTGCTGGTGGGGCTGCTGGTGGGGCTGCTGGTGAGGCTGCGCCTGCGGCTCGACGAGCGGAGCCTCCAGCGCCGGAACCACGGCCGCGGACCCGACCTCCTCCACCGGAGGCAACAGCGCCGGCTCGATCCCCGCCGCCGCCAACCCCTCCGGGGCCGTCTGCGACAGCGGCACACCGATCCGCGCCAGCCGCAGCGGCATCAGCGCCTCCACCGGCGCCTTGCGCCGCCAGCCCCGCCCGTAACGGGCCTGGAGGCGGGCCTGGTAGATCAGCCGGTCCTGCTCCATGCCGACGGCCTGCTCGTACGAACGCAGCTCCCACAGCTTCATCCGCCGCCACAGCTTGAACGTCGGAATCGGCGACAGGATCCAGCGGGTGATCCGCACGCCCTCCATGTGCCGGTCCGCCGTGATGTCCGCGATCCGGCCCACCGCGTGCCGGGCCGCCTCCACCGTCACCACGAACAGGATCGGGATCACCGCGTGCATGCCCACACCCAGCGGGTCCGGCCACGCCGCGGCGCCGTTGAACGCGATCGTCGCGATCGTCAGCAGCCACGCCGTCTGCCGCAGCAACGGGAACGGGATCCGGATCCACGTCAGCAACAGGTCGAGCGCGAGCAGCACACAGATGCCCGCGTCGATGCCGATCGGGAACACCAGGGAGAAGTTGCCGAAGCCCTTCTGCAAGGCCAGGGCACGCACCGCGGAGTACGAACCCGCGAAACCGATCGCCGCGATGACCACGGCACCGGCGACCACGACACCGATGAGTATCCGGTGCGTACGAGTCAGCTGCATCGCGGCCACCCGCGATCCCCTCCCTGTCGAGCACTTACCGAGCCTTTACCGAGCCACGGCAGGCACAGCGTAAGCCCGACCGGAAGTCACCGCTCCCCTGGCCCCGTTACAACTCGCCCGTCAATACCGGGGCCGGGGACTACTGGGGCTGGGGCGACTGCGACTGCTGCCCCTGCTGCTGGTTCGCGGCGTCCACCGAAGCCACGATCTCCTTCGCCGCCGCGATCGCGTCCTGCAGCAGCTTCGCCTGGTCCGGCGCGCCGGCACCCTCGAGCCCGGCACCGTTGTAGTCGAGCGTGAACACCACGTTGTGCGTGCGCGCCACGATCGTGGTGTTGAAGTGGTCGACGTTGTCCTTCTTCACCGAGTAGACGACCGACGTCCCCTGCTCGCCGATGCCGCCCGCCGGCTCCGCCTTCAGGTCCTGCGCACCCTGGGTGGCCTTCGCGAGCTCGACCTGCTTGTTGTAGTTCTCCTCGGCACGCTTGTCGGCGCTGCCGAGCGAGGCGTGCGAGTCGTAGCGCCAGAAGGACGCCGACAGCCAGCGGTACTGCGAGCCCTTCAGGCCGTCCTCGTCCAGACCGTTCCAGGAGCAGCCCGACCGGTTGGCGAGGTCGTTCGACTTGGCCGCCGCACCGTTCTTGTCCTTCGCCTCCGGGACGAGCGTGTCGATCGTCGCCGTCTGGAGCACCTTGCACGGGTCCGGGAGGGCGGCGTACGTCGCCTTCTCCAGGGCGGCCGAGGACTTCCCGCTCGGCTTCGCAGACGCGGATGAACCGGACTTCTTGCCGCTGTCCTTGTCCGAGCCCTTGCCCGAATCGGAGGAGCAACCGGCGACGGCGAGGATCACCGGGACGGCTGCGCAGGCGAGAACGCGGGTGAGGCGCGAGGCTGATCGGTGCATGTTTCCTTCAGATGCGATTGGCTGATTCGGCTGGTGCGATTGTCGGACTTCTTCGGACGCGAACCCGAGCAACGGTAGCCCGACCCGACACCCGCATGCTGTGCCCGCCGTCACCTCCGGGCGTGCCGCGCCCTTCTCACTCGTTGAAACGCTCGACCAAAGCCTGCGCCAACTGCCGTGTCCTGTCCTGGGTTTCACCACTCGGCGGCACCACACCGGGCAGGGCAGGCTGCACGCTGTACTCCACGGTCACGATGACATTCGAGGTACGGAACACAATCCGCACGGTCCGCGACTGCGCCGCACTGGCCCCGGCGGGACTCAGCTTGTCCTCGACGTACGCCTCACTCCCGAGACCCTCCAACACCCGCGACCCGAGCTCGGCGGGCGCCGACGGACTCGGGCTCGAAGAGGGCACCCCGGGGACGGTTGCGCCGGGCGCGGGCGTCGTACTCGTACTCGCGGTGGGAGTCCCGGTGGGACTCGGGCTCGCGGTCGGCCCGGGGAAGGGCAGCTTCGCATCGGTCAACCGGCGCACGTACACCTGCCGCGCCTTGTCGTCGTCGCTCGTCGCGGCCCGGTCGTACGAGACCACGCGCTCGAAGACCACCGACAGCAGCCGGGTCTCCTCGGGCGTCTGCGCGCTCCAACGGCAGCCGACGTGCCGGTCGCCGTCGTACGAGGCGTCCGCGACGCCCGCGTAGAGCTGGTCGCGCTGCGGGGCGGGCAGCGTGTCCGGGATCGGCAGCATCCCCTTCAGCCGCTTGCTCTCGACACCCGCCCTGCAGGGCGCGGGCAGGCTGCGGTACTTGCCGGGCTGCGCGGGCGCGGCCTGGTTCCCGCCGTTCTTGGCGTCGTTGCCGCCGCCGGTGTCGCCTCCGCTGGTGCACCCGGTCAGACCGCCGGCGCCGGCCGCGAGCGCGGCGAACATCGCGAGGCCGGGCAGGACTCGCCGTACGGCCGCCTTGCGCTGCATGTCCACTGGCTCCCTTAAATGCGTTGCCGCGACTCGGGCGCGGATGGACACAATGTCTATCGCACACGCTGGTGCCGGCGCCGGTCCCCTGTCGTATTTGGGGTGAAGAGCGAGGCTTTTTGCGCATTCCGACTTTTCTGTGTTTTTCGGGGGATTGATTCCGTATGTCGTATGTAGAGGTACCCGGGGCGAAGGTTCCGATCCGGATGTGGACCGACCCCGCGTCGGTCGAGGACAGCGCGATGCGCCAGCTGCAGAACACGGCCGGCCTCCCGTGGATCAAGGGCCTGGCCGTCATGCCGGACGTCCACTATGGCAAGGGCGCGACGGTCGGCTCGGTCATCGCGATGAAGGACGCGGTCTGCCCGGCGGCGGTGGGCGTGGACATCGGCTGCGGCATGTCGGCGGTGAAGACGTCCCTGACGGCGAACGACCTGCCGGGGGACCTGTCGAAGCTGCGGTCGCGGATCGAGCAGGTGATTCCGGTGGGCGCGGGCCTGCACAAGGAGGCCGTGGACCCCTCGCGGCTGTACGGCTTCTCGGTGCAGGGGTTCGACGACCTCTGGGCACGGTTCGACTACCTCACCGATGCGGTCAAATTCCGTCAGGAACGCGCCATGAAGCAGATCGGAACGCTCGGATCCGGAAATTCATTTCATCGAGTTCTGTCTGGATGAGTCAGGTTCGGTCTGGCTGATGCTGCACTCCGGCTCCCGCAACATCGGCAACGAGCTCGCGGCCCACCACATCGGCGTGGCCCACGGTCTTGCGCACAACCAGGGTCTGGTCGACCGGGACCTGGCCGTGTTCCTGGCCGCCACGCCGGAGATGGAGGCGTACCGCAGCGACCTCTTCTGGGCTCAGGAGTACGCCAAGTACAACCGCGCCGCGATGATGAGCCTGTTCAAGGAGGTCATCCGCAAGGAGTTCCGAAAGGCGAAGGTCTCCTTCGAGCGGGAGATCAGCTGCCACCACAACTACGTGGCGGAAGAGCGGTACGACGGCATGGACCTGCTCGTCACGCGTAAGGGTGCGATCCGCGCCGGCACTGGCGACTACGGCATCATCCCGGGCTCCATGGGCACGGGCTCGTACATCGTGAAGGGTCTCGGCAACGAGAAGTCCTTCAACTCGGCCTCGCACGGCGCGGGCCGGAAGATGAGCCGCACGGCGGCGAAGAAGAAGTTCTCGGCGCGGGACTTGGCGGAGCAGACCAAGGGCGTCGAGTGCCGCAAGGACTCGGGCGTCGTGGACGAGATCCCGGGCGCGTACAAGTCGATCGAGCAGGTCATCGACCAGCAGACCGACCTCGTCCAGGTCGTGGCCAAGCTCAAGCAGGTCATCTGCATCAAGGGCTGACGCCCGCACGAGAAGGGCCCGGACCGCTGTCGGTCCGGGCCCTCGCTGTATTGCCCTCGCTCAGACCTGCCCGGTGCGCAGGCGCCACAGGCGCATGGAGCAGCTCTGCTCCGTACGGTCGAGGGAGCCGGCTGCTGCTGCCGGGTCGTTCAGGCGCAGCAGCTCCTGGTCGTCTTTCGCGGTCCAGCGGCGTCGCGGTGGGGCGATCCTCATGTCCGCAGGGCGCACCCAGGCTTGGATCGCGTCCGCGTTCGCCTTCTTGTGGGCGAGGGCGAGGCAGTCGTCGTAGTAGAAGTGTGCGGCGAGCTGCTGCGCCGTCTCCTTGTAGTAGCAGACGTTGTAGACGCCGTCCCGCTTGTTGCGTGAGGTGATGCGCTGCGTCCCGGTGATCTTCTTGCCGTAGTGGCAGAGGTAGGCGGCGATCGCTGTGCTGGCCGAGGTCAGAGAGAGGAAGGGGATCCCCTGGGCGGTCCACCCAAGGGATCCGTCCGCGTCGATGATTCCGCGGAGGTAGTCCGGTCGCGAGAAGTCCGTGCGTGGCGGCCTGATGCTGAATGACTTCTTGCCGTAGGGAATCCCGAGCTCGTTGACGATGGTCCTTGCTTCGAGCGAGCAGACGGACCAGGTTGCCGAGTGGGAGCGTGCTGCGAAGTTCGTGCTCCGCACGCGCTCGGTAATGGAGCTGAAGTAGGGCGTGAGCTGCTGGAACTCGCGGAGGATGTGGATGTCTCGCGCGTTGATCTCGGTGGTGAGCTTGCCCTTCTGCCCACGGCCCTGCGCCAGGTGCCCATCGGCTTGCAGGAAGCCGAACATGTAGGCGTAGCACGGGTCCTGGAGGTCCATGAAGCGCACGGCGGCGCTAGGGTCCTGTTCAGCCATGAGGAAGTCCTTCTTCCCTGGTGGTGAGGCCCTCGGCCGGGACTGCCATCCCGGGCGGGGGCCGTTTGCGTTGGGGCCGAACTTAGATGTGGCTTCGGGGGCTTTTAGGGCTTCCCGCATGCTTCATTCGAACGTGTGATGCAATGTCAAATTGGCATCGTCAGGGATGGCCGGTGGGGGCTGTTCGCGGCGGTGATTGCAGCGGCGCAGTTCTGGTGGGCGAGTGCCCTGGGGGGATGTTCCATGGTGGGCTTCTGGGGTGGTCGGCGGCGTGTGTGGGTGGAGGTCGTCGGGGTGGCGATGGGGTGTGCCGTCGGGCTGAGCGGGTGTGTGCCGGCGAAGACGGACTCGAAGGTCGCCTCGGCCAATGGGGCGGTGGCTACAAGTGGTGGCGGGACACCACGGTGCGGCGGAGCGTGACGGTGACGTTTCGAGGTGCCGCCGACGGGGGCCGCCGACGTGGTGGGCAGCAACTCCCTCGAAGCGCAGGAGCTGACGGCGGAGGGAACGCCCAAGTGGCCCTCGGGGCAGCTTGGTCCGCCCAGGCTGGGGGGCGCGATTCCAGGGGGGCGCGTACAAGTCGATCGAGCAGGTCATCGACCAGCAGACGGACCTCGTCCAGGTCGTGGCCAAGCTCAAGCAGGTCATCTGCGTCAAGGGCTGACGCCCGTACGCGAAGGGCCCGGACCGTTGACCGGCAGCATCCGGTGACGCTCCGGGCTCCTCCGCGTCGCTCTCGCTCAGTCGAGCAGCATGTCCACCGACAGCTCGACCGTGACTCCGAGGTCGTCGGGAAGAGCGAGTGTCGTGCCGCGCTTGAAGCTTCTGCGCAGGCGGTAAGCCATGCCGCGAGGATCCGTGTAGATCACGACTTCGTCGTGGTGCCGATCGGCGACGATGTAGACGGGTACGTCGGCCTTGGCGTAGCTCTCCACCTTGGTGCCGGTGTCATCCGCCCAGTTGGAGGAGGTGACCTCCAGGATCATGCGGAAGACGTCGGGCCGGTAGCAGTTCTTCACGACCTTGTGGTCCAAGAAGTCCGCCTCGACGAGCGAGAAGTCCGGGACGGCGTAGTCGTCCTCGCCGGTGGGCAGCCAGATACCGATGCCCTGGAGGAACTCCAGGCCCGCCTTTTCTGCCCCCGCCTCGTGAAAGGCCACGGTGAGCCTGGTCAGAGTTCGGGCATGTCGCCCATCGGCGGGTGGTGTCACGGTGAGCCTCCCCTGGAGAATCTCCACTCGGTGCCCGGGAAGCTCCCTGGAGAGTCGATCGGCGGCCTCCGCGATCGTGGTCTCGTGCTGTATCACGGCCATAGCTTCCTCCTTCTCGCGGCTCACGCTTCCGGAGCGTATCCGCGTCCGCCGGGCATCCGTGCGACTTCACCCGTTCGGGGTGGTCAGGCCGGCCATTGCGCCGCCGGCGCCCGCCTGGAGTGATCTGGGACACGCGGTGTCACAGGTGTCGGTCCTGCGGTGTCTTGAGGTCGAGCCCCTGGAGACGGACGAAGGAGACACCGTGAGCGAGAACATCGACGTCGTGGTGATCGGTGGCGGGTACGCCGGTGTGATGGCGGCCAATCGCCTGACGCAGCGCGGCGACGTGACCGTGACGCTGATCAATCCGCGCCCGAACTTCGTCCACCGGATCCGCCTGCACCAGCTGGTGGGCGGGACCGGCGCCGCCGTCGTCGACTACCGGGAGGTCCTGGCGGAGGGGGTCCGGCTGGTGGTCGACAGTGCGGCGCGGATCGACACGGTCGGGCGGTGCGTGGAGCTGGCGGGCGGTGGCGCGGTCGGCTACGACCACCTCGTCTACGCCGTCGGCAGTGGCAGTGCCGACCCGCGGGTGCCCGGGGCGGCCGAGTTCGCCTACCCGATCGGCACCCTGGAGGAGGCCGAGCGGTTGCGGCCGGTCCTCGACGCCGCGCCCGTGTCGGCCGCCGTGACGGTGGTCGGGGCCGGGCCGACCGGGATCGAGACCGCCGCGGAGCTGGCGGAGCAGGGGCGGGCGGTGACCCTGGTGTGCGGCGGGGTGCTCGGGCCGTACCTGCACGCGCGAGGGCGGCGCTCGGTGGCCGGGCGGCTGGCGGCGCTCGGGGTGACCGTGCTGGAGGGCCCCGACGCGAAGGTGACGGCTGTGGCGTGCGATGCCGTGCGGCTCGGTGACGGGCGTGAGCTGCCGAGCGCGGTGACCATCTGGACCGCCGGCTTCGGGGTGCCGGACCTGGCCGTGCGCAGTGGGCTGAGCACCGACGCCCTGGGGCGCCTGCTCACGGACGAGACGCTGACCAGTGTGGACGACGTACGCATCGTCGCGGCCGGGGACTCGGCGGCGCCGTCGGGCCTGCCGCTGCGGATGAGCTGCAAGGAGGCGATGCCGCTGGGCGCGCGGGCCGCGGACACGGTCCTGAGCCGGATCGAGGACGAGCAGCCCGCGCCGCTCAATCAGACGTTCGGTGCCCAGTGCATCAGCCTGGGCCGACGCGCCGGGATCTTCCAGTTCGCCGACAAGTCGGACGTCGCCGTGTGGTTGCACATCGGCGGCGGCCTGGGCGCGAAGGTGAAGGAGTTCGTGTGCAAGGGCGTCCTCAAGCACCTGGCCGAGGAGGCGCACAAGCCCGGCGGGTACAGCCTGCACCGCGTGTCGGGACCCGCCAAGCGGCAGGAGTTGCTCCGGGCGGCGCGTCGCGGCGAGACGTCGGTGGTCGCCGGGCAGACGGTCTAGTGCCGGGAGGGCGGAGAGGGAGATGATCAAGGTATGAGTGATCACGTCACTGACCGGGCGACCGAGGCCTTCGTCGCCCACCGCAATCTGCTCTTCACCGTCGCCTACGAGATGCTCGGTTCGGCGGCGGATGCCGAGGACGTGCTCCAGGAGACCTGGCTGCGGTGGATCCAGGTCGACTTGGAGCAGGTGCGCGACCAGCGTGCGTATCTGGTGCGGATCACGACCCGGCAGGCGCTGAACCGGCTGCGGACGTTGTCGCGCCGCAAGGAGTCGTACGTGGGCCCGTGGTTGCCGGAGCCGTTGCTGACCGCGCCGGACGTGGCGCAGGACGTCGAGCTGGCCGAGAGCGTGTCGATGGCGGTGATGCTCGTGCTGGAGACGCTGTCGCCGACCGAGCGGGCGGTGTTCGTGTTGCGCGAGGTGTTCGACGTCGGCTACGAGGAGATCGCGGCCGCGGTCGACAAGTCCCCGGCGGCCGTCCGTCAGATCGCGCACCGCGCGCGTGGGCACGTGGATGCCCGCCGTCCTCGGGAGGCGGTCTCCCAGAGCGAGACGAGGGCGGCGCTGGAGTCGTTCCGGCGGGCGCTCGACGGCGGGGACCTGCAGGGTCTGCTCGCCGTGCTCGCGCCCGAGGTCGTCCTGATGAGCGACGGCGGCGGCATCAAGCAGGCGGCGGTGCGGCCGATCCTCGGCGCGGACAAGGTGTCCCGCTTCATGATCGGCGGGCTCGCGAAGCAGCAGATCCCGATCACGGTCGGCCACACCGTGGTGAACGGCGGCCCGGCGCTGGTGGTCCACCTGGACGGGGAGCTCGACGGGGTCATGGCGGCCCGTGTGGAGGGCGGCCGCATCATCGGCCTGTATTACGTCCGCAACCCGGAGAAGCTGTCCCACGTCGAATCGGAGACCCCGCTCACCCTGGGCTGAACCGCTTCCGTCCTCAGAAGACTTCGGGGCTCGGTCGGGGCCGTGGTCGCTCCGCTTGACGTCACTCGTACGGTGTTCGCAGCCGTGACTGCATGGGCGCGGTTTCGGTGAGCGAGTCCTGTAGGGGGATGTTCCGTGGTGGGGTTTTTGCCTGGTCGGCGGCGGGTTCGGGTGGGTGTCGTCGGATTGGCCGTGGGCTGTGTCGTCGGGCTGGTCGGGTGTACGTCCGGGAAGACGGACGCCAAGGCGTCGGCCGGTGCGTCGGCCGCGCCGACGGTGCCGATGGTGATCGGCAAGGAGCAGGCCGAGGCGGTGTTCAACCGGTACGCCTGGGAGCGGCGGGACGCGGTCACCCGGCGTGACAGGGAGGCCGTCGCCGCGGTGGAGACCGGGCCGCTGCTGGCGGAGAGCCAGGCCTGGATCGACCTGCTGAAGGCGCGGGCCGGCTACGCCGGCTGGGTCGACTCCTTCGGCCGGCCGGAGTTCTTCATCCCGGCGGAGAAGGACCAGCCGGGCTACCCGCGGTCGTTCGCCGTGACGAGCCGGGAGTTCGCGGGGACCGAGCAGTCCCGGGCCGGCGCCGTGCACTACTTCGTCCAGGACGCGCCCGGCGGGGAGTGGAAGGCGACCGCCATGTCGTGGGTGAACGACAGGGCGGCCGCTCCGCACCCGGCGCGCACGAACGAGATCGGCGGCTTCCGGCTCCGGGACAAGGAGATCGCCCCGCTGGTGCGCGACGCGGCGGGCGCGGTGATGCTGTCGCCCACCGCTGCCGCGGACCGTGAGGTGTGCGGGCGGTACGCGAAGTACATGAGCTTCTCGGTGCCCGACGGCAAGCCGGAGAGCGAGCACTTCGTGCCGGGTGAGCTGACCGGCGGGGTGGTCGACGCCTACAACGTGCTGGGCGAGAAGCTGAAGCTCGTGGACAAGTGGGTGTCCTTGGAGGCGGTCGGCGGGGAGTTGCCGGTGGTCCGGCTGGCGGACGGGAAGTCCCTGGTCACCTGCAACTTCGTGCGGACCGACTTCTGGAACGGCAGGAACGCGACGTTCAAGTACGGCAGCGCGAGCATGGGTGACGTCGGCGCGATGATCGGCGGCATGGACAAGTGGTGGCGGAACTCCACCGTGCGGCGCGGCGTGACCGTGTCGTTCGAGGTGCCCGCGGGCGGCGGCCCGGCCGATGTGGTCGGGAGCAACGCGCACCTGGCGCCGGTGCTTTCGGCGGAGGGAATGCCCAAGTAGGGGGTTGACGCCGGGAGTTGGTCTAGACCAGGGTGTGCGGCATGTGGAGATCTCGCGCGCTTGTCGCCGCCCTCGCGTCGTTGTCGCTCGCCCTCGGGGCCGCCGGGTCCGCGCAGGCCGGGGTGGGGTTGCCGCCCGTCGTGTCGCAGTTGCCGACGGCGGAGAACGTCGTCTTCATCACCATCGACGACGGCTGGAACCATGATCCGGAGGCGGCCCGGATCCTGCTGGAGAAGCGGGTGCCGGTCTCGTTGTTCCTGCTGCCGGGGGCGACCTCGTACGACACCGGGTACTTCACCGCGCTCACGGAGCAGGGGCGGGTGGTCGTCGAGAACCACACCGTCAATCACCCGGATCTCACGACGCTCGACGCGGTCGGGAAGGACGCCGAGGTGTGCGGGGCCGGGGAGCAGTTGCAGGCGACCT
The DNA here is from genome assembly GCF_042731135.1 of Streptomyces sp. NPDC059874. NCBI lineage: Bacteria > Bacillati > Actinomycetota > Actinomycetes > Kitasatosporales > Streptomycetaceae > Streptomyces > Streptomyces sp. NPDC059874. The sequence goes on along the minus strand of NZ_JBHWJY010000017.1, from coordinate 66,544 downwards.
TCGGGCGCGCGCCGAAGTTGTTGCGGCCGCCGTACGGGGCCGTGAACGACGAGGTGAGGGCAGCGGCCAAGGCGTGCGGGGTGAAGGCGCTCGTGACGTGGACGTACGACTTCACCACCTGGAGCGAGACGCCGGCCACGCCGCGGCTGAAGGCCGGTGACATCGTGCTGCTGCACTTCACGCCGACCCTGGCGGCGGACCTGCAGCGGGCGTTGGACGCGGCGAAGGCGGCCGGGCTCAAGCCGGCCGCCCTCATGCCGCACCTGAAGGCGGCCGGGCTGGTCCCGTAGCCGAGGCCTCAGCCGGTACGGGCGGCGGTGGCCGACTGCTGCCGCCGGTACCGGTCGAACTGCCAGGCCGTGAAGGCCGAGAGCGGCGCGGCGACCGCGGGTACGACACCCCACGGGATCCCGAGCAGGAAGGCGGGGACGGCCACGGCCGCGCAGATCACCGCCATGGCGATGAGCAGCGATCGTCCGAGCCCGGGCCAGGTGTGGGGCTCGTACAGGCGGCGTCGCCCGGTCAGTCGCACGGCCCCGAACCACAGGCACAGGGCCGCCGCCAGACCTGCGAACGTGGCGACGCCGGCCGGTATCTGAGCCTCGTCGCGGGGTTTGTCGGCGGAATCCTGCCGGACGTCCCCCTTGGCGAGCGTCATGACGTCGCCCCACCAGACGGTGCCGGTCACCTGGTCTCCGGGACTGAGCCGCTCCAACAGCGGTCCCGGATCGCCGAACTCCAGCATCCCGTTCCAGAAGGGAGCGCCGGACAGGATCACGTCGGGGCCGCCCCTGCCACGGCGCACCTCGGGATGCACCTCCTCGACGGTGAAGGAGACCGTGCGCACGCAGTTCTCCCGCTCCCGCGCCGTCGTGCCGGCGGGGCACGGCTGGGCCGCCGTGTAGTCCCGGTGCCGCTGGTTGTCGTACGGCAGCTGTATCGCGAACAGGAAGTAGCAGACCAGTGCCGGGATCAGGGACCCGATGAGCAGCCACGCCCCCGTGCCCCGTCCCCCGGGTGCGGGCACCTGCGGTATGCGGCCCGTCTTCATTTCCGTCACCACTCGCCTCCCCCTGGCTTTCGGTACGGCTCCATTCAGCCACAGGGAGGCGGGATGCGGGGTCTAGATCTCGCGGTGGAGCTTCGTGTTCGAGGCCTGGGCGCGGGGGCGGACGACCAGGAGGTCGATGTTGACGTGGCTGGGGCGGGTCACCGCCCAGGTGATGGTGTCGGCCACGTCGTCGGCGGTGAGGGGGTCCGCGACGCCCGCGTACACCTTCGCCGCCTTCTCGGTGTCGCCGCGGAAGCGGGTGGTGGCGAACTCCTCGGTCTTGACCAGGCCCGGGGCGATCTCGATGACGCGTACGGGCTGGCCGACGAGTTCCAGGCGGAGGGTCTCGGCGAGGACGCGGGCGCCGTTCTTGGCCGCGACGTAGCCCGCGCCACCCTCGTAGGTGGCGTGGCCGGCGGTGGAGGAGAGGACGACCACCGTGCCGTCGCCGGAGGCGGTGATCGCGGGGAGCAGGGCCTGGGTGACGTTGAGGGTGCCGATGACGTTGGTCTCGTACATCGTGCGCCAGTCGGCCGGGTCGCCGGTGGCCACGGGGTCGACTCCGAGGGCGCCGCCCGCGTTGTTGACGACCACGTCGCAGCGGTCGAGGGAGGCGGCGAAGGCGTCGACGGCGGCCCGGTCGGTGACGTCGAGGGCGTGCGCGGCGGCGGAGTGGCCGGCCTCGGTGATCTCGGCGGCGAGGGCCTCGATGCGGTCCTTGCGGCGGGCGGTGAGGACGACGTGGTAGCCGGCCGCGGCGAGCTGCCGGGCGGTGGCCGCGCCGATGCCGCTGCTCGCTCCGGTGACTACGGCGGTGCGGGTGGCCGTGGTCGTGCTCATTGCGGGGCTCCTCGGTCGTTCGTACGGGCGAATACTCGCCAGCATAGGCGGGTGGGCGGGGGCTCAGCGGCCCCGCGGGGCGTACATGATCACGGCCATTCCGGCGAGGCAGACGAGGGCTCCGGCGATGTCCCAGCGGTCGGGGCGGTAGCCGTCGGCGACGACGCCCCAGGCGAGGGACCCGGCGACGAAGACCCCGCCGTAGGCGGCGAGGACGCGGGCGAAGTCGCCCTGGGGCTGGAGGGTGGCGACGAAGCCGTAGAGGCCGAGCGCGATGACTCCGGCGCCGATCCAGGCCCAGCCCTTGTGCTCGCGCACGCCCTGCCAGACGAGCCAGGCGCCGCCGATCTCCAGGAGGGCGGCGAGGGTGAAGAGGGCGGCGGAGCGGGCGATCAGCATGGCTGGAAGGTTACGGAAGGCAAGGCCGGGGAGGCGCGGGCGAATGGGGGCACGGCCCGCCCTCATTCGTGTGATGGTCCGACCGGGCGGGCTCGGTGCCGGCTAGCCTCCGCGCGAAGAGGAGGTGGTGGCCGTGGCGATGCGCCGTGTTGCCGTGTCGGGTGTGGTGGTGGCGGGGTTGGCCGGGCTGCTGGGGTTCGGGATGGAGGCCCCCGCCGGGGCGACGACGGCCCTCGCGGAGGCGACGGTGACCCCCGCCGGGGCCTCGGCCGGGGACCGGGCCGAGCGGGAGGCGGGTGTCCGGGCCGAGCCGGAGGCGGGCGTCCGGGCCGAGCCTCAGCCGGGCTTCCCGGCCGAGTCGGAGCCGGAGGCCTCGGCCGGCCCCGAGGCGGATGCCTCGGTCGGGGCGCGGCCCGGCGGCTGGGCCGGGCCGGAGGCGGACGTTTCGTACCACGGTCGGATGGCCCTGGCCGACGCCCAGCTGCGGATCTGGCTGGTGCCGGAGAACGACGGGCCGTCGGAGCTGCCGAACGCGACCGTACGGGTGCGGCTGTCGGTCGATCTCGCGGACCGGCAGGAACTGGCGGTGGGCTGCGCCCGGGCCGGGCTGCGCGAGGTGGTGTGCGAGACCGGGCCGATGCCGCTGCACGGGCGCGGCCGGCACATCGGGATGGTGTTGGGGCTGCGGGAGCGGGCCCCGGAGGTGGTGGTGCGGGTGGACACGTGGTGGAACGGCGGCGCCACCGACCGCAACCTCGCCAACAACGAGCACGTGGTGCTCGCGTTGGACACCGGTGACGCCTACGCCTTCTGAGCCGGGGCTCCGGTGCCGAATTCCGTGAGGGCCTCGTCGACGATCCGCTCCAGGCGGGCGTGGTGGGCGCCGCGCCAGTAGACGCGTTCGCAGTCGGTGCACTGCGCGAACACGTCGTACGAGCGGTGCGTGCCGCGCTCCAGGCGGTCGCCGACGCTGTCCTTGTCGGCTTCGCGGAGCGGCCCGTTGCAGGCGGTGCAGCGGGTCCACGGTGCGAGGACGGGCGCGAACCGGCTGAGTACGTCGCGCAGTTGCTCGTCGGGGTTGTCGCTGTAGACGTAGGCGCCGGCGAAGAGCTCGCGGCGGCGCAGCAGTCCGCGGTCGCGGGAGAGCAGTACGCGCCGTTCGGCGGCGGAGCGGGTGGCGAGGGCCGGGTCGCCGATGTCCTCGTTCTCGTAGGCGGCGTCGACGCCGAGCAGGCGCAGGCGGCGGGCGAGGGTGCCGAGGTGGACGTCGAGGAGGAAGCGGAGCGGGGCGTCGCCGTCGACGCGCTGGGGTCGGTCGACGCCGAACACCTCGACGTTCTGGCCGTTTTGGGGCACGTACGAGACGGGTACCTCGTGGCCGTCGACGAGGAGGCGGCCGACTTCGGTGAGCGGGACTCCGGCGGATTCGACGACGTGTCCGATGCTGGAGGCGCCGTCGGTGGCCGTCGGTACGCGCTCCGCGCGCCGGCTGGGGGCGGCGAAGAGGCGCAGGTCGGGGGAGAGGGTGAGCTGAATGCCGGGTCCGTTCACCTTGTCAGCATGCCACTGCGGGGGTGTGGGGCGCCGGGGTTTTAGGAGGCCGCGGCGGTCTCGTCGTAGGCCCGGCGGTGGGCGCTGACCTTGTCGAAGTGGTTCTCGGCCCACAGTTTCACGGAGGAGAGCAGGCAGGCGAGGCTGCCGCCGAGTTCGGTGAGCCGGTAGTCGACGCGGACGGGGACGGTGGGGGTCACGGTGCGGGTGACGAGGCCGTCGCGTTCGAGGGAGCGCAGGGTCTGGGTGAGCATCTTCTGGCTGACGCCGGGGATCCTGCGGCCGAGGTCGCTGTAGCGCATGGAGCGGTCGTCCGCCTCGGCGAGGGCGCTGACGACGAGGCCGACCCACTTGTCGCTGATGCGGGCCAGGAGTTGTCCGGTGGGGCATTCCTTGAGGAAGGCGTCGTAGGCGTGGCGGGCTTCTTCGCGGCGGGCGGCGGCGGTACGGGTGGCCATGGGTGCCCCACTTCCGGGTCGGGTACGCACTCCGAGGTACGTACTTACGAAAAGAGAGTACCTCTCCCTAGGTTAGTGCTCATCGGAAACGAGCCGACGAACCGGCTCGACGAGCGGAACGGGGAGAGATCATGAGCGACGCGACGATGAAGGCAGTGGTCGTGGGCGAGTTCGGCGGGCCTTCGAACATCGAGATCGCCGAGGTGCCGGTCCCGAGCCCGGCGGCCGGCCAGGTCCGCGTCCGGGTCCGGGCCGCCGGGCTCAACCCGGTGGACGGCGGGGTCCGCGCGGGGGTCTTCGGCGGGGCGGGGCAGCGGATCGGCCTCGGCTGGGACGTGGCGGGGGAGATCGACGAGGTCGGCGCCGGGGTGGCCGACTGGGCCGCCGGGCAGCGGGTCGTCGGGCTGCACTACGGGACGGTGAAGCCGCTGGGCACGCACGCCGAGTACGTGGTCCTCGACGCCGGCGCCATCGCGGCCGCGCCGGCCACCGTGGACACCGTCACCGCGGCGGGGCTCCCGCTGGGCGGGCTCACCGCCGCGCGCGCCGTGGAGCAGCTGGGCCTCACGGCAGGCTCCTCGGTGCTGGTCACCGGCGCCGCCGGGGTCGTCGGGGCGCTCGCGGTCCAGCTCGCGGCGCGGGCCGGGCTGGTGGTCACGGCGCTCGCGGGCGCCGACGACGAGGCCTACCTGCGCTCGCTGGGCGCGGCCGCGTTCGTCCCGCGCGGAGGGGCCCCGGCCGAGCCGGTGGACGGGGTGCTGGACGCGGCCGTACTGGGGGAGGCCGCGCTCGGCTTCGTCCGCGACGGCGGCGTGTACGTCGGCGTGATCCCGGGCGCGGCGCCGGCGGCGGAGCGCGGGGTGACGGTGGTGGAACAGGAGGTCGCCGCGGACGGGGAGCACCTGGCCCGCCTGGTCTCCCTGGTCGACGCGGGCACCCTCACGCTGCGGGTCGCGGACACCTTCGACCTCTCCGACGCCGCCAAGGCGCACGCGCACCTGGCGACCCCGGGGGTGCGGGGCCGGATCATCCTGACGGCCTGATCCCCAGAGCCGTGATCCTCAAGCCCTGACGATCACGGCCTGATCCGCCGGCACCAGTCGTTGCTCGGGTGGCGCACCCCGGGCGGGTACTCGAAGTCGACCTCGCCGAGGCATTCGAAGCCCGCCCGGCGGGCGACGGCGTTGGAGGCCGGGTGGTCGGTGCCGGGGAAGGCGTGCAGGGTCTCGCGGGTGGGGGAGCCGTGGGCGGCGACGTACGAGAGCAGCTCCCGCAGCGCGACCACCGCGAGGCCCCGCCCCTGGTACTCGGGCAGGATGCCCCAGCCGGTCTCGTACACCGGCTCGCCCTGCCACTCCCGCTCCCAGAAGCCGATCGAGCCGACGCTCTCGCCGGTCGGCTCCAGCACCACCCGGAACATCCGCCCGGCGGCCGGCTCCCGGGCGCTCAGGGCCTCGTAGCGCCGCTGCCGGTCGAGGAGCTTCGCGGCGGGCTCGGGTCCGCCGAGGTGCCGGGTCATGGCCGGCTCGTTCTTGCGCTCCAGCAGCCAGAAGTCGTCGGTCGCCCAGGGCGCCAGCCGTACCGCGGGGTCCTCGCGTTCCACCATGTCCCGCACCCTACGACCGCGGGTCGTCGGCGTCGGCCCCTTTTCGCCGCAGCCCGACCTGGACGGCGCCGAAGAGCACCTTGGCCACGACGCCGACCACGATCAGGTCGGCGACCATCTGCGCGGTGGTCAGCGCGCGGGAGGCCTGGGAGGCGGGCGCGATGTCCCCGAAGCCGACGGTCGCGAACACGGTGACCGTGAAGTACAGGGCGTCGGTCCTGCTCAGCGGCTCCGTGAACGAGGCCGGGTACCCCTTGGACAGCGAGAAGTACACCGCCGCGAACACCACCAGGAACAACGGCACGGCGGTGGCCAGGGCCTCGATGGCGCGCAGCCGCGGATACTCCGAACGGGCGATGGCGGAGACCTGTCGGGTGATCAGGACGCCGAAGACGGCGAGCCCCGTCAGCAGCATCACGATGGTGCCGGCGCCCACCTCGCGGTCCAGCGGGACCAGGTAGTACAGCCCGGTGAGCACGGCGGTCGCGGCCACCGAACGCAGCACGTGGCCGGCGACCCGGCGGCGGCGCTGCCGGTCGTTCGAGAGGCTCATGTGCCCATCGTCGGGGGCCGTCCGCCCCGCGTGCGAGTCCGATCAACGCCCGGTATGAAGGGTGAGAACGCATAGATGATCCACATATGTGCCGAAACGATCGGAGTCGGGCATGGACGATTACCCGCTGCTCAACCTCTTCTGGACGATGCTGTGGCTGTTCCTGTGGGTGATGTGGTTCTTCCTGCTCTTCAAGGTCGTCACGGACATCTTCCGCGACCACGGCATGAGCGGATGGGCCAAGGCGGGATGGCTGGTCCTGGTCCTCCTGCTGCCGTACCTCGGCGTCCTCGTCTACCTCATCGCCCGCGGGCCGAGCATGGCCGAACGGGACGCGAAGCAGATGAAGCAGAGCGAGGAGGCCTTCCAGGCGTACGTCCGCAAGGCGGCGGGCAGCGGTGCGGGCGGCGGCGGTTCGGTGGACGAACTGCACAAGCTCTCCGCCCTCAAGGACAAGGGCGACCTCACGCAGGAGGAGTTCGACCGAGCCAAGCAGAAGATCCTGGCGTAGCCGCGGCGTTCATGCCGACCCGGTGGTCCTGGTGGCGCGGGTTCCAGCCGAGCTCACGGGTCGCCTTGTCGTGCGAGACCCGCAGCCGGGTGTCCAGCATGAGCGCGCCGAGGTACGGGACCATCAGGCGCAGCGCCCACCCGGGAAGCCGGATCTGCCGTCCGCCACGTGCGGCGGCGAGCTCGCCCCAACCGGACGGCCGGTCGTCGACGATGTTGTACGCCTCGCCCGCCCGGCCGCGTTCGAGGGCTGCGACGGTGGCGTCGGCCGCGTCCTCGACGTGGATCCAGGGCACCACCCCGCCCCCGCCCATCGGGACCGGGGTGGTCCGGCTTCCCGGGGTGGGGTCGAACCAGGTTCCCGGGCCGTAGAACACCCCGTACCGCAGCGCGGTGCCCGCCACGTGGTCGGCGGCGAAGAGCCGGCCTTCGGCCTCCAGCAGGCCGGTGATGACGTGGTCGGCGACGTTCCCGCCACGGACGCCGAACGGGTCCTGCTCGGTGAGGATCCGATCGCCGTGATCGCGGTAGCCGTAGCCGAGGACGAGGGACTGGGTGAGGAACCTGCCGGCCCCGAGCACGCCGGCGGCCTCCAGGAGGTTCGCGGTGCCGCGCTCGCGCAGCACGTTGCTCGGGTCGTCCGCGGTCAGTGTGCGCTTGGGCGCCTTGAGCGCGGTCAGCTGGTGGATCACCGCGTCGGCCGACCGGCCGTCCAGGGCGCGCAGCAGCCCGTCCCGTTCCAGGGCGTCCGCCTGGACGGGCTCGGCGCCGAGGCCGCTTACGGTCGCGGCTGCTCCCGGGGTCCGGGCGAGCGCCAGCACCTCGTGCCCGCCGCGGACGAGTGCGCTGGTCAGGGGACGGCCGATGGCGCCGGTCGCTCCGGCAAGCAGGACTCTCATGGTCGACCTCCTGGACTGGGCCTCGCGGCCTCGTGGGGACACCAGCGAAGACAAGTGGGGCCGCCGGTGCGTGACACCCCGGCAGCCCCGATGGACGTGATCCGCATCACCCGGAGCCGACCGACCCGGGCGATCCGCCGCGCCCCTGCCCGTCCGCCGGCCCGGCCAAGGCGGCGGCCCGGCCAAGGCGGCGGCCGCGCCCTATAGTCACAAGCGACCGGGGAGTAACTTAGGGGGAGGTTCCTGGTGTTCGGAGCGAGCCCGTGTCGGTGAAAGCACGCCAGGCCCTGTGCCTGTTCGTACCGGCGGGCGCTGCCGCGGTCGACATCGCGGCCCAGCTGGAATGGGCGTATGCCGATGGGCATGCCTCCTGGGGATTATTTTGGGCGACGGTGGTTCTGTGTGCGATGCCCGTGGTCGTGCTGGGTCGACGTCGCTGGCCGATCGCCACGTTTATCACCACTTTGCCCGCGATGTACTGGTACGGCTACGTCCCGTCCATGATCGCGCTGTACACGGTCGTGGTCATGACCACCCGTCGCTGGGTGATCGGCGCATGCGCCGTCGTGTTCCTCCTCTGGAGCGGTTTCACGCTGAACCCCGAGTACGCCACGTGGGACAACCCCAACGACTATCTGATTCTGATGGTCGCCCTCGGCCAAGTCGTCCTTCCGGTCGTGCTGGGCCTGTTGGTCACCATCCGTGCGCAACTCACCGGACGCATCGCCGACCTCGCCGCAGCGCGCTCCCGCGAGGACGCCCTGTTGGCCGAGCGGCTGCTGGTGGCCGAACGCACAAGGCTCGCCCGTGAGATGCACGACGTCGTGGCCCATCAGGTGAGCCTGATCAGCGTCGAGGCCGCCGCGCTGCAGATGACCGCCTCGGATCCCGCAGTACGGGATTCCGCCCGCGCCGTGCGCACCATGGCCGCCCGCACGCTGGACGAGCTGCGCCAGGTGGTCGGGGTTCTGCGGGACGGGGGCAACCGCGCCGAAGCCCATGTGCCGCAGCCCTTGCTCGCCGACCTTCCGCGGCTCATCCGCGACTGTCGGCTCGACGTCGAGACGCACATCGACCCGCACGTTCTCCAGCCGGCCTCCGACTGCCCGGGCCGGTGGCCCGACCCGGTCCAGCACGCGGTGTACCGAACGGTCCAGGAAGCTCTGACCAACGTACGCAAGCACGCGCCGGGTGCCGCCGTGAGCGTGCGGCTCCACGAGTCCGACGGACACCTGCGTCTGCGGATACACAACGGCCCGCCCGGACTCGCCGACCCGCACCCGCACCCGGACCCGGTTCCGGAGCTGCCCTCCGGCGGCTTCGGCCTCATCGGGCTGGCCGAACGCGTCCATCTCATCGGAGGCACCTTCGACGCCGGCGTCACCGGCGAGGGCGGGCACCTCGTGACCGCGACGTTTCCGGCCCGGCTTCCCGCGCAGCGCGCGTCGTCGTAGGCCGGTCCGGCCGACCGGCCCCGGTGACTCGCACGAATTTCGGTGCCGTGTGAAACCACTTGGCCGGGCGAGCCGGCCAGGTGACGGGTGCCGAAAGGCCAGGCGGCGCCGAAAACATGGTCCTCGAACGGGGGATGCCGCGATCCGGCATGCCACGGCGTGAAGCTGCCCGCTCCGCGATCCACACGTGCGTGCCGCGGGCAGAGATCTACGAGAGAGGCAAGTGACGGAATGAAGAAGGTACTGGCAGGCGTCGGCGTGGCCCTCGGCGGGGCGGCACTGCTCATCGCCACCCAGGGGTCGGCGCAGGCCGCGACCAGCCAGGAGGTTCCCGCCACGGTCGCTTCCGCCGAGGGACCGAGCAACGCTCCGGCGGGGCTGGGTTCCTGGGTCGGCAAGGCCGCGGGCAAGGCCTGGGTGCACGGCAAGGCCGCTTGCTCGTCGGTGGCCAACGCCGCCGGAGAGTTCGCCAACATGGTCGGTGGCGTCAGCCCGGCCGGCATCCCCGAAGGCGCGTCCGTCGAGACGGTCTTCGACAAGTGAGAGATCACCGTTTGACCAAGAGGGTGGCACTGCTCGCAGGTGCCGCCCTCTTGGGCCTTCATTTCGCAGCCGCTGCCTTCTCGCAGATGCCGCTCACCCCGATGAAGATCCGGTACTTCAACACGGTCGCCGCCTATCTGGAGCCGTACTCCGCCCAGAACTGGATGCTCTTCGCCCCCGACCCGCTGTCGGAGGACCGCGGAATCCTGGCCCGCGCGCAATGCCGGGACGGCTCGGTCACCTCCTTCCACGACGTGACGACGAGGTACATCGAAGCGGCCCAGAGCAGCAGGTTCTTCCCCTCGCACATGTCGCGGCTGGTGACCGGGAACATGCAGCAGCTCAGTGGTTCGGACCCCGTGCTGGCCCGGTTGCGGGAGTCCGAGCGGGCGAAGAAGAAGACCGAACTGCCCCTCATGCCATACGAGAAGACCTCGCAGGACGAAGCCCTGCGCTTCGTCTCCCGCTACTCCCTGACGCAGCTGCCCGCCAACGTGTGCGGCGACGGCGCTCCTCCCGAGCAAGTACAGGTCCGCATGTACATCCATCAGCTCCCGCCCTGGTCGGATCGGCACAACCCTGACGCGGAAGGCAAGGTCGACGCCTACGACATGGACTGGCTGAACGCCGGGGAGCTCCGGTGAGCCAGACCCGCAAAGTCCGGCTGATCGATCGGCTGGACACGGCCGGCAGCCGGCCCTTCAGCGTGCTGGGCGTGAGCGGAACCCGGCTGCTCCTCGGCTTCGTCGGCTTCATGTACTACGCGAGCCAGTACGGCGACCGGCGGTTCCTCTTCGGTCCGGCCGGGGTGTATCCCTGGGCGGAGTTCACCGCCAAGGTCCACGAGGGCGGCACTTTCAGCCTCTACACCCTGAGCGACTCCACGCTGTGGTTCGAGATCGTCTTCCACGCGGGAATCCTGGCCGCGCTGGCGGTCACCTGCGGTGTCGGCGGACGGCTCGGCCTCGCCGTGCACTGGGTCCTGCTCTGGTCCATCTACCAGCGGCAGCCCGTGCTGCTCGACGGCGGGGACAACCTCGCCTATCTCGTCATCCCGATGCTGCTGCTGACGCGCTGCTACGACCGGCTCTCCTTCCCCACCGGTCTCGCCCGCACGCTCGCCCGGCGCGTTCCCCCGGTCCTGCGGTCGCTGTCCACACCACTGCACAATCTCGGTGTGCTCGCCATCGCCGTCCAGATGTGCCTGGTCTACGTGGTCAGCGGGCTGTACAAGGTGCAGGGAAAGATGTGGCAGGACGGGACGGCGCTGTTCTACGTCCTGCGCGTGTCCGAGTTCCGCCTTCCCGGCGTGTCCGACCTGGTGTACGGCAACGACTTCCTCGTCTTCATCGGAACGTACTCGACCACGCTGTTCCTGGTGTACTTCCCGCTGGGCGTACTCGTGCCACGACTGCGGCCCTGGGCTGCCGTCGTCTCCATCGGCTTCCACGTGTCCATCGGCGTGGTCATGGGCCTGACCGGCTTCGCCCTCACGATGGTGGCGTGCGACCTCGTGTTCCTGAGCGGGGCGCTGGAGACCGCGCTGGAGCGTGCCCGCATCGCCCTGCGCCGCCGTGAACCCGTACCGGCCGACGCCGTCCTGGCTTTCGACGGGGATTGCGGTTTCTGCCAGGCCTCCGTGGACCGGATCACCAGCCACGCCCGACCCACCCTGACCGCCGTGCCCTGGCAGTCACTTCCGGCCGAGACCACCGACCCGCATGTGGAGCGGCTGGACCGCGAGGTGTTGCTCCTCCTGGACGGGAAGGTTCTGGCCGGCGGCGCTCAGGCGCTGGCGGAATTCGTGCGGGATTCGCCCGTTCGCAGGTACCGGCTGGCATCGGGCCTGCTGCGCACACCCGGCCTCAGGGCGTGCGCAGCCGTCGGCTACCGCTGGGTGGCCGACAACAGGCAGCGCATGCCCGGCAGTTCGGGTGCCTGTACATTGCCCAGCTCCAGTACGCGCACCTGAAAGGGGCCTTCCGTGTTCCGGACGCCCAGCTGCCTCCTCGGCAACGGCTTCGAACCCCGTGTAACCCACGGCCACAGCTGCGACGGCTACGTCCAGATCGGATCGCTGACCAAAGTCGTCACCGGCACCGCACTCATGCGCATGGCCGAGGCCGGAGTCCTGAGCGTGGACGATCCCATCGAACGCTGGCTCGACACACCGCCCGGCAGCGGCATCACCCTGTTACACCTGGCGGACCACACCTCCGGGCTGCCCCGCCAACCCCTGGGGCTGCCGCGCAAGAACCCGTACGGCGGTTTCGACCAGGCCGCCCTGGGCGCGCTGCTCCCCGGTCTCGGCGAGATGACCACGGCTCCGCCCGGCGCGTCCGAGGAGTACTCCAACCTCGGGTACGCGCTCCTCGGTTCAGCTCTGTCCGCCGCTGCCGGGACCCCGTACGAGGAGCTCGTGCACACCTACGTCCTAGAGCCCCTGGGCATCGACGAGATGACGGCACATCCCCCGGCGGAGCGGCGTCTGCTCGCGACGACGAGCCTGCTGAACCGCCCTCGCAAGCCGTGGAGCATGGACGGCGCCATCCTGCCCGCGGGCGGCCTCTGGGCCACTCCCCGGGCCGCCGCCCATCTCCTCACGGGGCTGCTCGTGGACAGGCTCCTCGGGCCGCCGGCCCCGACCTGGCGGAAGACCGGTGCCGTGACCTGGCACAACGGCGCCACCGAAGGAGCGTCGATCTTCGCGGCCGCGCTCCCCGACGGCCGCTGGACCCTCCTCCACCGGCTCGGCGGGTCTCCCGCCACCACCGACCGCATGGGCGGTGAGGCCCTCGCGGCCTCCCGGCTCTCGGGCCGCTGACGCCTCGGGCAGGGGCGACGCCAGTATGATCTCCGGCGTCGCCCGCCTGGACCGCCGGGTGACATCCTCCTGGCGTCTGTGAACGGAGTACCAGGTGATCAAGGTCGTGATCGTGGACGACGAAGCCCTCGTCCGGACCGGATTCCAGCGCATCCTCTCCACGGAGAATGACATCGATGTCGTCGCTCTGACCGGCGGTGCGGGTGCGATCGAGGCCATCACCGCACTCGGCCCGCACGCGGTGCTCCTCGACATCCGGATGCCGGACGTCGACGGGCTCACGGTGCTGCGGCGGATCCGGGAACTCCCGGATCCGCCGGCCGTGTGCATGCTGACCACCTTCGACAGCGACGACCACCTCACCAGTGCCCTCCAGGCCGGCGCGGCGGGTTTCCTCCTCAAGGACACCGACCCCGAGCACCTGGCGCCGATGGTGCGCTTCATCGCCTCCGGCGGCATCGCGCTCTCGCCCCGGCCCGGCCACACGGTCATCGACGGTCATCTCGCCCTGCACGGGCGCCTGCCGGAGGGCGAGCCCAGGCCCCAGCTGACCGAGCGCGAGCACGAAGTCCTGTGGCTGCTCGCCGAGGGGCTGACCAACACCGCCATAGCCGGCAAGACGTACACGAGTCTCAGCACCGTGAAGGAACACGTCAGCGCCATCCTGACCAAGCTCAGAGCCACCAACCGCGTGCAGGCCGCCCTGGCGGCCGAGCGCAGCGGACTCCTGGTGAACCACGTCACGGACCAGGGCCCCGAACGCGGCACCGACCCGGCGCAATGACGCCGGGGCAGGCCCGAAGGTGACGAAGGCGTTCCGGCTCCCAGGCCCCGTCGTGGACGAGACGGGGCGGGCGTGCGACCGCGACTTCCGGGCAAGGCCGGGCAGCCCGCACGGAGGGCCGCCCGCAGCCGTCGGAAGACCGGGTCAGGGCCAGACCAGGCAGTACGCCTGGTGGCCGTTCTCGTGGAGGCGGTGGGAGAAGTCCTGCCACTCGTGGAGCAGCTGGTAGACGTTGAACGCGTCGCTCGGGCCGCCGCGGTCCGGGACCGTGGACCAGATGAAGGCCGCCGCGCCCACCGACTCCTCGCCGATGCCGCGCAGCGGGTCGACCACCGTCATCGGGAGCTTGACCACCGCGTAGTCGGGGTGCAGGACGACCAGCTCCAGCGGCGGCACCTTGTGGAGGGGTATGCCCTCGATGCCGGTCAGGACCATCGCGGCCACCGTCTCCGGCTTGATCTTGCTGAAGAGGCCGCCCATGCCGAGCTCGTCGCCGCCGAGCTCCTCAGGACGCATGGTGACCGGGACCCGGGCGGCGGTCGCGCCGTCGGGGGCGCCGAAGTACTTGTACGTCACTCCCATGCCCCGGCCGCCCTTGGGGAGACCGTCCGACGGCAGGGTGGGCCCGGGCACGGCGTCCGCCGCCTCCGTCGAACGGCGGCGGTGCTTGCCCCGGCGGCGGGCCTCGCGGGCTTCGCGGGCGCGCTGCGGGTCGAGGCCGTCCGTACCCTCGCCCGGTCCACCACCGCGTTGCATATCTCCACCCGACTGGTCTTGCTCGCCCCGGCCCCGTGGCCCCCGCCACGCAGCCTGATCATCATGGCAGTGACCTCCCCCGCGGCGACGCGGTGAAACGCCCGCCCGCAAGTCTGTCGCGGCCTCTGAGACCATGGCTGGTGTGAGCTACCCGTACCCGTATGAAGCCCCAGTTTCGCAGACGCTCTTCGAGCGCGCCTCCCTCGTGACCCCCGGCGGCGTGAACTCTCCCGTGCGCGCCTTCCGCGCCGTGGGCGGTACGCCCCGGTTCATGGTGTCCGGCACCGGTCCGTACCTCACCGACGCCGACGGTCGCGAGTACGTCGACCTCGTGTGCTCGTGGGGCCCGATGATCCTCGGCCACTCCCACCCCCAGGTGATCGAGGCCGTCCAGGCCGCCGTCGCCCGCGGGACCTCCTTCGGCACGCCCGGCGAGGGCGAGGTCGCGCTCGCCGAGGAGATCGTCGCGCGCATCGAACCCGTCGAGCAGGTGAGGCTCGTCTCCTCGGGGACGGAGGCCACCATGTCGGCGATCCGGCTGGCGCGCGGCTTCACCGGCCGGGCGAAGGTCGTGAAGTTCGCGGGCTGCTACCACGGCCACGTGGACGCGCTGCTGGCCGCCGCCGGTTCCGGGCTCGCGACCTTCGCGCTGCCCGACACCCCCGGTGTGACGGGCGCGCAGGCCGGCGACACGATCGTGCTGCCCTACAACGACCTCGAAGCGGTACGGGCGGCCTTCGCCGCGCACCCCGGCGAGATCGCCTGCGTGATCACCGAGGCCGCGCCCGGCAACATGGGCGTGGTGACCCCCGCCGAGGGCTTCAACCAGGGGCTCGCAGACCTCTGCCGCGAGAACGGCGCCCTGTACATCTCCGACGAGGTCATGACCGGCTTCCGTACCTCCCGCGCGGGCTGGTACGGCGTGGACGGGGTCAAGCCCGACCTGATGACCTTCGGCAAGGTCATGGGCGGCGGTTTCCCGGCCGCGGCCTTCGGCGGCCGCGCGGACGTGATGGGCCACCTGGCCCCGGCCGGGCCCGTCTACCAGGCCGGCACGCTCTCCGGGAACCCGATCGCCACCGCCGCCGGCCTCGCGCAGCTGCGCCTGCTGGACCAGGCGGCGTACGACAAGGTCGACGCGGTGTCGAAGCAGATCCAGGAGCTGGTCACCGCGGCGCTGACGAAGGAGGGCGTGGCGCACCGGCTGCAGACCGCGTCCAACATGTTCTCCGTCTTCTTCACCGAGGACGAGGTCCGCGACTACGACGACGCCAAGAAGCAGGAGTCCTTCCGCTTCAACGGCTTCTTCCACTCGATGCTGGCGCAGGGCGTCTACCTGCCGCCGTCCGCCTTCGAGTCCTGGTTCGTGTCCACCGCCCACGACGAGCAGGCGATCGAGCGGATCGCGGCGGCCCTGCCCGCCGCCGCCCGGGCCGCCGCGGAGGCCACCGCATGACCGGTAGCGACACCCCCGACCTCACCGTCGTGCATCTGGTGCGCCACGGCGAGGTGCACAACCCGGACGGGGTCCTGTACGGGCGCCGCGAGGGCTACCACCTCTCCGAGCTGGGCCGGCAGATGGCGGACCGGGTCGCCGAGCACCTGAAGGGCCGGGACATCACCTACGTGGTGGCCTCCCCGCTGGAGCGGGCGCAGGAGACGGCGGAGCCGATCGCCAAGACCCACGGCCTGGCCCTGGCGACGGACGCGCGGCTGCTGGAGGCGGAGAACGTCTTCGAGGGCAAGACCTTCGGCGTCGGCGACGGCGCGCTGCGCAAGCCGGGCAACTGGAAGCACCTGACGAACCCGTTCAAGCCCTCCTGGGGCGAGCCGTACGTCGACCAGGTGGTCCGGATGATGAGCGCGCTGGAGGCGGCGCGCGACGCGGCCCGTGGCCACGAGGCGGTGGCGGTCAGTCACCAGCTGCCGATCTGGATCGTGCGCAGCTGGGCGGAGAAGCGCCGGCTGTGGCACGACCCGCGCCGCCGGCAGTGCACGCTGGCCTCCCTGACGTCGTTCACGTTCCAGGGCGACAAGCTGGTGTCGGTGGGTTACAGCGAGCCGGCCCGGGATCTGGTCCCGGCGCATCTGTTGGCCGGCGCGAAGCCCGTGAAGGGCGCGTCCAAGGCGTTCGGCGCCTGATCGGCGCCTGATCGACGGACTGTTACGGGCCGTTACAAGCCTGTCCAACTAAATACAAGATGCGCGGGAATCACCGTGTCAGCACTCATCTCCGGTCAACTTGTCCGTTTATATGGACTTTGGGCCGTAATGCGTGATCGACAGTGGGGACGGTGAGATGCGCGACTTCAGGCGTATGAGTCGGAGGGGGCTGCTGGGCCTCGGACTTGGGGCTGCCGCCGCGGTGGGTATCGCGGGCTGTGGCTCACCCGACAGGTCCGAGCCCGGCACCCCCGGGCCGATAAAGAACCCCAAGCCCGGAGAGAAGCCCGCGGCCAAGGCCATCGGTGACGGCTCCACCGCCGACACCGGCCCGCAGCCCAACCAGCCGGCCAAGCCGGTGCCGCTCCAGCCCGGCGAGACGCCGCCGCAGTTCGTCGTCTTCAGCTGGGACGGCGCGGGCGAGATAGGCAACGGACTCTTCCCGCGCTTCCTCAAGCTCGCCAAGGACCACGGCGCGGGCATGACCTTCTTCCTCTCCGGGATCTACCTGCTGCCCGAGTCGAAGAAGAGCCTCTACCAGCCGCCGAACAACCCCGTCGGGGCCTCGGACATCGGCTACCTCAAGGACGAGAACGTCCGCTCCACCCTCAAGTACGTCCGCGAGGCCTGGCTCGACGGGCACGAGATAGGCACGCACTTCAACGGCCACTTCTGCGGCGGCTCCGGCTCGGTCGGCAAGTGGAGCCCGGCCGACTGGCAGAGCGAGATCGACCAGGCCGTGTCCTTCGTCACCAACTGGCGCACGAACACCGGCTTCACCGACCTTGAGCCCCTGCCCTTCGACTACCGCAAGGAACTGGTCGGCGCCCGCACCCCCTGCCTCCTCGGCCGGGACAACCTGCTCGCCACCGCCCAGAAGCTCGGCTGGCGCTACGACTCCAGCTCCCCCGGCGGCCTCCAGCAGTGGCCGGTGAAGCGGGCGGGGCTCTGGGACCTGCCGCTGCAGTCCCTGCCCTTCCCCGGGCACTCCTTCGAGGTGCTGTCGATGGACTACAACATCCTCGCCAACCAGTCGAAGAACACCACGAAGGGCGTCCCGTCCAACTACCCGGCCTGGCGCTCCCAGGCCACCGCCACCTACCTCGGCGGCTTCAAGCGGGCCTACGAGACCAACCGCGCGCCGCTCTTCATCGGCAACCACTTCGAGGAGTGGAACGGCGGCATCTACATGGACGCGGTGGAAGAAGCCCTCAAGGGCATGGCGGACAAAAAGGATGTACGGCTCGTATCGTTCCGTCAATTCGCGGACTGGCTCGACGTCCAGGACCCCAAGGTGCTCGCCAAACTCCGCGGCCTCGGCCCCGGCCAGTCGCCCGCCGGCGGCTGGAGCGCGTACACGGCCTCGACCTGACCCGGCCCTGACCAGCGCATTGGCTTCCCCTCGGGGGGCGCGGCAGATCCGCGAATTGCTCATGCGAAACTTTTCACATGAGCCTTAGCCGCGCCCTCCGTCGCCGCCGCTCGACCAGCGGCCGCCGCGCACTCCTGCTGCCCGCGGTGACCCTCGCGAGCGCCCTCACCCTCACGGCGTGCACCGACTCGGACAGCGGCGGCAAGCCGAACGGCAGCTCCGGCGGCAACTACGTCACGGGCGCGAGCGGCATCTCCACCGTCGCCAAGGGTGAGCGCACCGAGGTCCCCAAGCTCGACGGCGAGACCGTCGACGGCAAGACCCTCGACACCACCAGCCTCAAGGGCAAGGTCGTCGTCCTCAACGTGTGGGGCTCCTGGTGCCCGCCGTGCCGAGCGGAGGCCCCGAGCTTCGCCAAGGTCTCCAAGGAGCTCGCCGACGCCGGCAAGGACGTCGCCTTCGTCGGCATCAACACCCGCGACAACAGCAAGCAGAACGCGAGCGCCTTCGAGGAGAGCTTCGGGATCACCTACCCGAGCCTCTACGACCCCGACGGCAAGCTGATCCTCCGCTTCCCCAAGGGCACCCTCAACCCGAGCGCCATCCCCTCCACGATTGTCCTCGACAAGGAGGGCAAGATCGCCGCCCGCACCCTGGTCGCGGTCTCCGAGGAGCAGCTGCGCTCGATGATCGACCCGCTCCTCGCGGAGAAGTGAGCAGGCCGGCGTGAACACGACGGTCCTCAACGGCGCGCTGCTGCTCGCCCTGCCCATCTCGGTCCTCGCCGGGCTGGTCTCCTTCTTCTCCCCCTGCGTGCTCCCGCTCGTCCCCGGCTACCTCTCCTACGTGACCGGCGTGAGCGGCGCCGACCTCGCCGAGGCCCGGCGGGGCCGGATGCTGGCGGGCGCGAGCCTGTTCATCGCGGGCTTCACCGCCGTCTTCGTCTCCACCGGAGCCCTCTTCGGCTACTTCGGCTCCAGCCTCGAGGAGAACAAGGAGCTGATCTCCCGGGTGCTCGGCGCCCTGGTGATCGTCCTCGGCCTGTTCTTCATGGGGGCCATCCCGGGGCTCACGATGCGGGAGTTCCGCTTCCACAAGAAGCCGACGGCGGGGCTCCTCGGCGCGCCCGTGCTCGGTGTGCTCTTCGGAGTCGGCTGGACCCCCTGCATGGGCCCGACCCTCGCCGCCGTCAACACCCTCTCCCTCGACCAGGCGAGCGCGGGCCGCGGGGCGCTGCTGACCGTCGCCTACTGCCTCGGCCTGGGCCTGCCCTTCATCCTCGCCGCGATCGCCTTCCGCAAGGCGCTCGGGGCATTCGGCTGGGTCAAGAAGCACTATGCGTGGGTGATGCGCATCGGTGGCGGCATGCTGGTCCTGACCGGTCTGCTGCTCGTCACAGGTTTGTGGGCCAGCATCATCAGCGACATGCAGAGCTGGACCCAAGGCTTCACGGTGGGGATCTGAGGACTACACGCACATGAGTACGACAGACAACGCGTCCACCGAGGCGTCGCCCGAGCCGACCGAGCCGACCGAGCCGACCGAGCCCGCCCCGGCGGACACCGCCGCGGACCCCGGCGAGGCCGCGGCCGGCTCCCAGCTCTCCACCGCCCCCGTTGAGGACGGCGGTCCCGTCGGCATCGGCGTGATCGGGTGGGCCCGCTGGACCTGGCGCCAGCTCACCTCCATGCGGGTGGCGCTGATCCTGCTCTTCCTGCTGTCCCTCGGCGCGATCCCCGGCTCGCTGATCCCGCAGAACTCCGTAGACCTGATGAAGGTCGAGCAGTGGAAGGACACCCACGCCTCCTGGGTGACCGTCGCCGAGAAGCTCCAGCTCTTCGACGTCTACACGTCGTTCTGGTTCTCCGCGATCTACCTCCTGCTCTTCATCTCGCTCATCGGCTGCATCCTGCCCCGCACCTGGCAGTTCGTCGGCCAGCTGAGAGGCCGCCCGCCGGCCGCCCCCCGCCGGCTCGACCGGCTCCCCGCGCACACCACCTGGCGCACCGAGAAGTCCCCCGAGGAGGTCCTCGCGCACGCGAAGACGCTGCTCGCCGGGAGCCGCTTCCGGACCGAGGCCGGCCAGGGGCACGTCGCGGCGGAGAAGGGCTACCTCCGCGAGGCCGGGAACCTGATCTTCCACGTCGCGCTCATCGTGATGCTCGTGGCCTTCGCCTGGGGCAAGCTCTTCATGTCCGAGGGCGGCAAGCTCGTCCTGCGCGGCGGCGGCTTCTCGAACACGCTCACCCAGTACGACGACTTCAAGTCGGGCAGCATGTTCGACGCCGACGACCTGCCGCCCTTCAGCTTCACCCTCGACAAGTTCGACGCCACGTTCGAGGAGAGCGGCCCGCAGAAGGGCACCCCGCGCGACTTCAAGGCGTACGTCACCTACAGCGAGGGCGCCGACGGCAAGCCGAAGAAGGCCGAGATCGAGGTCAACAAGCCCCTGGAGATCGACGGCTCCAAGGTCTACCTGCTCGGCCACGGCTACGCGCCGATCGTCTCGGTGACCGACCCCACCGGCAAGGTGATCTTCAAGGACGCCGTGCCGATGCTGCCGCAGGACAAGAACCTCACCTCGGCCGGCGCCATCAAGGTCACCGACGGCTACAAGAACAAGAACGGTGAGAAGGAGCAGCTCGGCTTCTCCGCCCAGTTCGTGCCGACCTTCGCGGGCAAGGGCAAGGGCACGATGCTCTCCCAGTTCCCGGACGCGAACTTCCCGGTGATGGCCCTGAACGCCTTCCACGGCAGCCTCGGCGTGGACTCGGGCCTGCCGCAGAACGTGTACCAGCTGACCACGACCAAGATGCAGCAGTTCAAGAAGGAGAACGGCGACCCGCTCGCCAAGATGCTGCTGCCCGGGGAGTCGATGGAGCTGCCCGACGGCGCCGGCTCCGTGAAGTTCGAGGGCATCGAGCGCTGGGCCACCTTCTCCGTCACCCACCAGCCCGGCAGCGGCCTCGCCCTCGCGGGTGCGATCGCCGCCATCGTGGGCCTGGCCGGATCGCTGTTCATCCAGCGCCGCCGGATCTGGGTCCGCGCGGCGACCGGCGCGGACGGCGTGACCGTCGTCGAAATGGCGGGCCTCGGTCGCAGCGAGTCCGCCAAGCTCCCGCAGGAGCTGGCGGACCTCGCCGCCACGCTGCACGAGCAGGCGCCGAGCGCTCCTGCCGCACTTGCCGAACCACGTGTCGAAGAAACCCCTGAAGGAGAGCGCGGATGACGCCGCTCGCAGCCGCAGCCAACGAGAACCTGGCTCAGATCAGCAACTACCTGATCTATTCGTCGATGGCGGTGTACACGCTCGCCTTCTTCGCGCACATCGCCGAGTGGACCTTCGGCAGCCGTAGCAAGGTGGCCCGTACGGCCTCCGCGCTGACGGGCGCCGGCGCCGCCGCGGCACCCGCCGTGCAGGTGCGGGGCAAGAACGGCGCGACCGCCGTTCTGGACCGGCCCAAGGTCACCACCCGCTCCGCCGCCGGCACCCGCGACGTGCCCGACGGCCCCGGCGCCGCCGGCGGCACCGAGCAGGGCGACCTGTACGGGCGGATCGCGGTCTCGCTGACCGCGCTCGCCTTCGTGATCGAGGCGGCCGCGGTCGTCTCCCGCGCGCTGTCGGTACAGCGGGCCCCCTGGGGCAACATGTACGAGTTCTCGATCACCTTCTCCACGGTGGCCGTCGGCGCGTACCTGGTGCTGCTCGCCCTGAAGAAGAACGTCCGCTGGCTCGGCCTGATCCTGGTCACCACCGTCCTGCTGGACCTCGGCATCGCCGTCACCTGGCTGTACACCGACAGCGATCAGCTCGTCCCGGCCCTGCACTCGTACTGGCTGTGGATCCACGTCTCCACCGCGATCTTCTGCGGCGCGGTCTTCTACCTGGGCGCGGCCGGCACGGTCCTCTACCTCTTCCGCGACTCCTACGAGAGCAAGCTCGCGGGCGGCGGAAAGCCCGGCGCGTTCGCCTCGTCCGTGATGGAGCGGCTGCCCTCGGCCGCCTCGCTCGACAAGTTCTCGTACCGCATCAACGCGGCCGTCTTCCCGCTGTGGACCTTCACGATCATCGCGGGCGCGATCTGGGCGGGCGACGCCTGGGGCCGCTACTGGGGCTGGGACCCCAAGGAGGTCTGGTCCTTCGTGACCTGGGTCGCGTACGCCTGCTACCTGCACGCGCGCGCCACCGCCGGCTGGAAGGGCCGCAAGGCCGCCTACCTGGGGCTCTTCGCCTTCGCCTGCTGGATCTGGAACTACTACGGCGTGAACATGGTCCTCAACGGCCTGCACTCCTACGCGGGCGTCTGACCGCCGGGAGTGGGACGCTGGTGGCATGTCTCTCGTGAGCCATGCCACCAGCGAGCGCCGCGGCGAGAACCGCTGGCTGCTCCGCTTCGAGCTGCACCTTCCGTACTCCTACGAGGTGCTCTGGCCCGCCCTGACCACGGCGCACGGACTGCGCGGCTGGCTGGCCGCGGCCGAAGTCCTGGAACGCCGGCTCGGCGGGGCCGTGATGCTGCGCTGGCCGAACACCGGGACGGTCGCGACGGGCCGCATCACCGCCTGGGACGTCGAGCGCGTCGTGGAGTACTCCCTCACCGAGCACGGGCGGATCCGCTTCCACCTGGAGGCGGTCGGTACGGACTCCACGGTGATCCGCTTCGTCAACGAGCGGGGCGGCCCCGAGGATGAGCGCCTGGACTGCCTGGCCGGCTGGCACGAGCACTTCGAGCTGCTGGACTCCGCGCTGGCCGGACACCCGACGAACTGGGCCACCTGGTCGGACACCCGCTGGGCGGAGCTGCGCGAGGCCTACGCCTCCTTCTCCCGGGCATAGCGACCCGGGCTCCCGCGCCTCACCACACCGGCCGGAGGGGCGGCAGCCCCCCTTCGCCGTGCAGCGCGCGCACCAGGCGTCCGAGTTCTCCGCGCAGGGTGCCGAGGTCGACGCTCTGCCCGAGTTCGGCCTCCAGCTCGTGCAGGACGCGGCCCGCGACGGCCAGGTGGTCGGTGGCCGCGGTGGTCAGCACCACCAGCTTGCGGCGGCCCCCCTCGGGGTGCGGCTCGCGGCGGACGTAGCCGCGCTTCTCCAGGTCGTCGACGATCTGCCCGGCGGCCTGCTTGGTCACCCCGAGCCGCTCGGCGAGCTCACTGGCGGTGGCGCCGGGCCCTTTGAGGGCCTGGAAGGCCATGCCGTGCAGGGGGCGCAGGTCCGCGTACCCGGCCTCGGCCAGCCGCCGGGTGAACTCGCCCAGGAGGAGCTGGAAGCCGAGTCCCATGAGGAAGGTCAGCTCGATGCCCTCGTCGTTTCGGTGATTGGTCACGGAAACATGGTGACACGGGCAAGACAAGCTGCTTTACTCATGCGAGTAAAGCTACTTGTCTCGAACGGAACGAGGGCTCGCCTTGCACGTGATCGCCGCTTCCCCCGACAACGTCACCGTCACCCCGAACGCCACCATGACCGGCCTCGCCGCCCCCAGCCGGGGCAGTTCCGAGCTCAGCACCTGGCGCGTCGACATGGCCGCCGGAATCACCGGCCCCGAGCACTCCGTCAGTCGCGAGCAGGTCTGGACGCTCACCGTCGGCTCCCTGGAGGTCATCTGGGACGGCGGCGCCCGCACCGAGAAGGTCACCGAGGGCCAGACCCTCGTCCTGCCCCCCGACGTGATGCGCCGGATCCACTCCGCCGAGGCCTTCCAGGCGTACGTGGCCATGCGCGCGGACGGCGTGGTCACCGTCCCGGGCGAGGAGGGAACCCGCGCCCTGCCCTGGGCTCAGTAAGCCGTCAGCCGTCCTTGTCCTCGCCCTGCTCGCGCCGCTTCAGCTCCTCCTCGCGGCGGCGCAGGTCCGCCTCCCAGTCCTTGAGGAGGCTCTCGTCCTTCTTGTTCTCCTCGCGAAGGGACTTGAGGAAGTCCGGATTGTCGTCGGGGGCGACCCACTCGTGGCGGTGGTTGCGGTGCCACTCGGAGGGCGTGCGGCCGCCCGCCGGGGCGTGGCGCATCTTGCCCGCGGCGAACCAGACGATCGGGCCGACGATCCAGAAGAGCAGGATGATGATGACCCAGACGACCTTGGGAAGGTGTTTGGCCTCGTCCTCGGGGGTGTTGAGGCAGTCGATGAACGCGTAGATCGTCAGCGCCAGCGGCAGGATGAACATCAGCGCCCTGATCATGCGGAACAGCCCCCTGGAAACAATTGCGGGGTTCGATTCGACGGCCCCGGTGACAGGTCCAGCGTAGCCGGTGACCGATACTGGCCCCTATGGCTTACGACGATCTCCGCTCGCTGCTCCGGGCTCTGGAGCGAGAAGGCGACCTCAAGCGCATCAAGGCCGAAGTCGACCCGTACCTGGAGGTCGGGGAGATCGTCGACAGAGTGAACAAGGCGGGGGGTCCCGCCCTCCTCTTCGAGAACGTCAAGGGCTCGGCGATGCCGCTGGCCATGAACGTCTTCGGCACCGACCGCCGCCTGCTCAAGGCCCTCGGCCTGAAGTCGTACGCCGAGATCAGCGAGAAGATCGGCGGCCTGCTCAAGCCCGAACTGCCGCAGGGCTTCATCGGGGTCCGCGAGGCATTCGGCAAGCTCGGCTCGATGGTCCACGTACCGCCGAAGAAGGTGAAGGGCGACTCCGCTCCCGTCCAGGAGGTCGTCCTCACCGGCGACGACGTGGACCTCGACCGGCTGCCGGCGCTCTTCACCTGGCCCAAGGACGGCGGCTCCTTCTTCAACCTGGGCCTCACGCACACCAAGCACCCCGAGACGGGTGTCCGCAACCTCGGCCTGTACCGCCTCCAGCGCCACGACAAGCGCACCATCGGCATGCACTGGCAGATCCACAAGGACAGCCGCAACCACTACGCGGTCGCCGCCAAGCGCGGCGAGCGGCTGCCGGTCGCGATCGCCTTCGGCTGCCCGCCCGCGGTGACGTACGCGTCGACGGCCCCGCTGCCGGGTGACATCGACGAGTACCTGTTCGCCGGCTTCGTCGCGGGCAAGCGGATCGAGATGGTCGACTGCAAGACGGTCCCGCTCCAGGTCCCGGCCAACGCCGAGGTCGTCATCGAGGGTTGGCTGGAGCCGGGGGAGACGCTCCCCGAGGGCCCCTTCGGCGACCACACGGGCTTCTACACCCCGCAGGAACCGTTCCCGGCGCTGAAGATCGACTGCGTGACGATGCGCAAGCGTCCGCTGCTCCAGTCGATCGTCGTCGGCCGGCCGCCGACGGAGGACGGCCCGCTGGGCCGCGCGACGGAGCGTTTCTTCCTCCCGCTCCTCAAGATCATCGTGCCGGACATCGTGGACTACCACCTCCCCGAGTCGGGCGGCTTCCACAACTGCGCGATCGTCTCGATCGACAAGAAGTACCCGAAGCACGCACAGAAGGTCATGCACGCCATCTGGGGCGCGCACATGATGTCGCTGACCAAGCTGATCATCGTGGTGGACTCCGACTGCGACGTCCACGACCTGCACGAGGTGTCCTGGCGGGCGCTCGGCAACACGGACTACTCCCGCGACCTCACCGTCGTCGAGGGCCCGGTCGACCACCTGGACCACGCCTCGTACCAGCAGTTCTGGGGCGGCAAGGCGGGCATCGACGCCACGAAGAAGCTCCCCGAGGAGGGCTATACCCGCGACGGCGGCTGGCCCGACATGGTCGAATCCGACCCGGCGACCGCCGCCCTCGTGGACCGCCGCTGGAAGGAGTACGGCCTGTGAGCCCCGTCGTGGTGGGTGGCCCGGAGCTGCTCATCGGCAGCGATACGACGTACGTCGCCCTCGCGCGCCCCGAGCTCGACCCGGCCGACCCCGGCGTCCGGCAGGCCGCCGAACAGGCGGGCGTCTCCCCCGAGGAGTTCGCCGGCCCCGGGAACATCTGGGCCCTGATGTGGGACCAGGAGGACGGCGAGGACGGCGGCTTCGAGCTGCCCGGCCTGCGCGACGCCGAGGCGGAGGACTTCGCCGAGCGGCTGCGGCTCGCACTGGGCACCGGCGAGGAGTTCACCGTCGAGGCCGGCCCCGTCCTGAGCCTGGGCGCCCGCCCGGCCGGCGCCGACCGTTATGCGCTGAGGGCCCACGTCACCCCGCCCGAGGGTGAGGACGAGGAGCCCGTGACGCTGGAGCTCGACGAGATCCGCACGGGCGAGTTCCTGCCCCACATCGAGAAGTTCCTCCGGAGCCTGGCGTGACGGCCCTCCTCGCCGCGGACGGCTTCCCGCTCCAGCTGCGGCTCGGCGACGACCGCAGTTCGGTGCGGCTCACCGCCCCCGAGGGGACCGAGACGTCCTGGCGGCTCACCGCCGACTGGAGCGGCGCTTTCACGGCGGACTTCCCGATACCCGCGATGACCACCGAGGACATCGCGGGGTTCGCGGACCGGCTGCTCGAAGGCTTCGCCCCCGACGAGCCCTTCTTGCCGCGCGACCACTTCAGCGCGGTCGTCAGCGAGGGCCGGGGCAACCCGCTGCGCGTCCACGTCCGTCGGGGCGACGACCACGTCGTCTTCCTCGCACGCGTCACGCCGTGCGGGGACGACGAAACCTCGCACCTCGACCTGGAGATCGGCGCCGTCCCCCTGGACGTCCAGCTGGCCCACCTCGAAGAATTCCGGAGGGATCTCGGATGACATCCGCCGCCGAGGGCGTGATCGGACCCGGCCCCGCGCCGGAGGCCGGCAACAAGGTCAAGGCCTTCCTGCGGCTCGTGATGATCGAGCACTCGGTCTTCGCGCTGCCCTTCGCCTACATCGCCGCGCTCACCGCCATGTTCCAGCTCGACCGGAGCATGCACTGGGGCAAGCTGCTGCTCGTCACCGTCTGCATGGTGGGCCTGCGGACCTTCGCCATGGCCGCCAACCGGATCATCGACCGCGAGATCGACGCCCGGAACCCCCGCACCGCCGGCCGCGAGCTGGTCACCGGCGCGGTCTCCGTGCGCTCCGCGTGGACCGGGGCGGGGGTCGCGCTCGTCGTGTTCCTCGGCTCGGCGGCGCTGCTGAACCCGCTGTGCCTGGCGCTGGCGCCCGTGGCCGTCATCCCGATGGTCGTGTACCCGTACGGCAAGCGGTTCACGAACTTCCCGCACGCCATCCTGGGTCTCGCCCAGGCCATAGGGCCCGTCGGCGCCTGGCTGGCGGTCACCGGCGCGTGGTCCTGGGACGCGGTCGTCCTCGGCCTCGCGGTGGGCGTGTGGATCGGCGGCTTCGACCTGATCTTCGGCAGCCAGGACGTGGCCGCCGACCGCGCCGAGGGCGTCAAGTCCGTCCCGGCCCGCTTCGGCGTCGCCGCCGCCCTGTGGGGCGCCCGCGGCGCGCACGTCGTGACCACGGTCCTGCTGGCCTGGTACGCCCTCGCCACCGACGCGGGGATGTTCTTCTGGGCGGGCCTGCTGATCGTCGTCTGTGCCTTCTTCTACGAGCACAGCATCGTGACGCCGCACGACCTGTCCCGCCTGAACCGGGCCTTCTTCACGGTCAACGGCTTCATCGGGATTGCCCTGTTCGTGTGCGCCCTGCTGGATCTCACGGTCCGGGGCCTGACCTTCTAGGTCTTCCAGGTCGTCCAGGCGATGGCAGACGGCCGGGCGGCGGGGCGGCGGAAGTAGAGCGCCGTCACCACGCCCGCCACGAGCCCGCAGAGGTGGCCCTGCCAGCTGACGCCGCTGTCGTTCGGCAGGACGCCCAGGAAGAAGGAGCCGCCCCAGATCGCGGCGATCACCACTCCCACCGCGATGCCGAGGGGCCTGCGCTCGACGAAGCCGCGCACCACGAGGTAGCCGAAGAGGCCGAAGACCAGGCCGGAGGCGCCCGCGGTCATCGTGTTCGGGGGCGCGATCAGCCAGATGCCGATCCCGTCCGCAACGATGATCAGCGCGCTGACGGCGAGGAAGCGGCGTATGCCGCTGAGGGCCGCGACGAAGCCGAAGATCAGCAGCGCGATGCTGTTCGCCGCCACGTGCGCGAAGCCGAAGTGCAGGAACGGGGCGGTGAGGATGCCGCTGAATCCGTCGGGGTCGCGCGGAGTGATCCCGTACGCGTCCAGCGCGTGCCCGGTGGCGAAGTCGATCGCCTCGATCACCCACAGCAGGGCCACCCAGCCGAGCATCAGCTTGGCGGCGGCCTTCGCGCGCTCGCCCCGCGTCCAGCCGTCTTCGGTCGTCGTGCCCATGGTCGTGCTCATCTTCGCCCCCCGTGCCGTCCCACCCTCTGGAACGTGCGGCCACCTTAGCGAGTGCCCGCCCGTGGTGGCCGGATAGTCTCGGAGGTATGACTGAGCGCAAGCGCACCCCGTGGGTGGTCGGGGTTTCCGGCGCCTCCGGGACGCCGTACGCGGCGGCGGTGCTCCGCGGGCTGCTCGCGGCCGGGGAGAGCGTCGACCTGGTGGTGAGCCGGGCATCAAGGCTCACCCTGTTGGACGAGACCGGGATCGCCTTCCGCGACGCGCACTGGCGGGAGGACCTGGGGGAGTGGCTGGAGCGCGGGGCCGACGGGAAGCCCGCGACCTTCGCACGCCCGGAGCTGGCGGACGTCCGCTACTGGGGCGCCGGGGACCTGGCGGCCGGGCCGAGCTCGGGCTCGTACCCCGTCAAGGGGATGCTGATCGTGCCGGCGTCCACGGCCTGTGTGGCGGGAGTGGCGCTCGGACTGTCGAAGGACCTGCTCCAGCGCGTCGCGAGCGTGACGCTCAAGGAGCGGCGCCGACTGGTGGTCGCGGTGCGGGAGACCCCGCTGAACGGGCAGACGCTGAAGCATCTGGTGACGCTGGACGAGGCGGGCGCGATCGTGCTGCCCGCCTCTCCGGCGTTCTACGCGGGTGCGACGCACATCCAGGATTTGGTGGATTTCGTCGCGGGGCGGGTGCTGGACGCGGCAGGGGTGCCGCACCGGCTGTACCGCCGTTGGGAAGGGGAGCTCGGTGGAGCCCGCCCCGGGGACTAGCGCTTCTTGGCGCTGCGCGGCTTGCGGGTCTTGTCGACGCGGTGCGCGGCGGACGGCTGGTCGGTGCGGGATCGGTTGGCCAGCTCCTGGAGCTGTCGCATGTGTGCGTAGGCCATCTCGATCGTGTACACGGTGAACCACTCCTGAAGATCGTCATTGATCTGTTGAAAGATTCACAGGGTGTTGACCCTGTGTGCCTTAGATTCTATACCTAGACTTGCAGGATCGCCGAATAATGGAAGGCTCCACGTAATGGACACGGTGGACAGGCAGCTCATCCAGGCACTCCGGGAAAACGGTCGTGCCTCGTACGCGGAGCTGGGCCGTCTCGTGGGCCTCTCCGGCCCCAGCGTCACCGACCGCATCAACCGGCTGGAGACGGCCGGTGTCATCACCGGCTACCGCGCGACCGTGGACTCGCGTTCGCTCGGTCTCGGCGTCACGGCGCTGATCGGGCTCTCCATGTCCGATGCCGCGGACCACGAGGACGTCGCCCGTCGACTGCGCGACCTCGCCGAGATCGAGGACTGCTGGTTCATCGCCGGTGACGACTCCTTCATGCTGAAGGTGCGCGCCAACGACGTGGACGGCCTGGAGAAGATCATCCGTCGGCTCTCCGGCACCAAGGGCGTCTCGCGCACCCGCACCACCATCGTCCTCTCCACCAAGTGGGAGAACCGGGTCGGGGATCTGCCCGAAGAGGCCTGAGAGTACGGTTGGCAACGGCTTGCAGGACAGGCAGGCCGGAGACGTGTAGCAGGCATCTAGGGAGGCGACCGGTACATGGACGCTGGGCTCAAGCGCGAGCTGGAGGAGAAGGTTCGCTCCGGCGAGCGGCTGACCCGGGAGGACGGCATCGCCCTCTACGAGTCGGACGACCTGGCCTGGCTCGGTGGCCTCGCCCACGAGGTGCGCACGCGCAAGAACGGTGACGTCGTCCACTTCAACGTCAACCGTCACCTCAACATGACGAACGTGTGCACCGCCTCGTGCGCGTACTGCTCGTTCCAGCGCAAGCCGGGCGAGAAGGACGCGTACACGATGCGCATCGAAGAGGCCGTGCGCCTGGCCAAGGCCATGGAGAACGAGAACCTCACCGAGCTGCACATCGTCAACGGCCTGCACCCGAACCTGCCGTGGCGCTACTACCCGCGCTCGCTGTCCGAGCTGAAGAAGGCGCTGCCGAACGTCTCGCTGAAGGCCTTCACGGCGACGGAGATCCACCACTTCGAGACGATCTCGGGCATGTCGGCCTCCGACATCCTCGACGAACTCATCGAGGCCGGCCTGGAGTCGCTCACCGGCGGCGGCGCGGAGATCTTCGACTGGGAGGTGCGTCAGCACATCGTCGACCACCGCACCCATTGGGAGGACTGGTCGCGCATCCACCGGCTGGCGCACTCGAAGGGCCTCAAGACCCCTTCGACGATGCTCTACGGGCACATCGAGGAGCCGCGCCACCGCGTGGACCACGTGCTGCGGCTGCGCGAGCTCCAGGACGAGACCGGCGGCTTCCAGGTCTTCATCCCGCTGCGCTACCAGCACGACTTCGTGGACATGAAGGACGGCAAGGTACGCAACAAGCTGCAGGCGCGGACGTCGATGGCGACGGGCGCGGAGGCCCTGAAGACCTTCGCGGTCTCCCGGCTCCTCTTCGACAACGTCCCGCACGTCAAGGTCTTCTGGGTGATGCACGGCGTGCAGACCGCGCAGCTCGCGCTCCAGCACGGCGCGGACGACATGGACGGCTCGGTCGTCGAGTACAAGATCACGCACGACGCCGACAACTACGGCACCCCGAACAAGCTGGGCCGCGAGGACCTGCTGGAGCTGATCCGCGAGGCGGGCTTCCGCCCGGTCGAGCGCAACACGCGCTACGAGATCATCCGCGAGTACCCCGGCCCGGAGGCGGGCCTGCGCGAGACGCCGCAGGCGATGCGCGTCTGACCCTCGCGGGCGTCCGGAACGAGTGACCTTGGGTAAGCCCTGGCTGTGATGGCCAGGGCTTACCCTTTTTGCTGGACCGGCCGCTCTGTAATAGATATTCTTCGGCAATGACCCTTACTTTCACCGTGGACCCGGTCATCGACCCCGCCCTGCGTGACGGCATCCTCCGGCTGTGGGCCGACGTCTCCAACGCGGGCGGTGCCGTCGGCTTCGTGCCCCCGGTCACAGCGGACGACATCCGCCCGGCGCTCATCAAGCAGCTCGCCGCGGTCGCGGACGGCGGCACTCGGCTGCTCGTCGGACACGACGAGCAGGGCGAGGTGGCCGCCACCGCCTTCCTCACCCACAACACGCACCGGCTCCAGCTCCACTGGCTGCGGGCGTACACGGTGATGGTCCACCCGCGCCACCAGGGCAAGGGGTACGGCCGCGACCTGATGGCCGCGACGGAGGCGGCGGCCCGCTCCATCGAGGGCATCGACGCGATCCGCCTCGGCTGCCGGGGCGGTCACGGCCTGGAGCACTTCTACGCGGCCTGCGGCTACAAGGAGGTCGGGCGAGTGCCCGGGGCCATCCGGGTGGCGGAAAACGACGATAGGGACGACATCACCATGCTGCTTCCGCTTCACTGATCCCCGGTCGGGGCTCGTACGCGGTCGAGGAGGGGGTGCGGCCGATGGTCGTGACGGTGGTGCGGTGGGACCGGCGAGCGGTGGCTCTGGTGAAACTGCACGGCACGCAGACGGACCGCGACCTCTTCGAGGCCGCCCTCGCCGAACGCGGCTGGCCCGTCCTCGAACGCCGGGGCCCGGCCGCGACCCCGGTCACCGAGTCCCCCACCGAGTACCTCATCGAGATCCGCTTCCCGGGCTCGAACCTCAGGGCGGTCACCGGGGCCCGGCAGCGCATCGAGGTGCTCGCCGAGAGCCTCTGCCTCGACCTGGTGGTGGAGGCGGTGGACCGGGTCGAGCGCCGGCCGGAGGTGCGGCCGTACTGGCAGGCGTACCGGGGGCCGACGAGCCCGGCCCCCGCCCCGGATCCGGCCCCGGCCCCCGCCCCGGGCCAAGGCCCGGCCCCGGCCCCGGCCCCGGCCCCGGCTCCGGCCCCGGCTCCCGCTCCGGGCCCGGTCGCCGCCGCCGTGACGCGGCTGCGTGACGAAGCCGCGCGGTTGCGCGGCAGCGGGCGGCAGGTGCGGGCCCGGGAGGAGGCGCAGGCCAGGGCGCTCGCCGCGCGCCCGCTGCCCGGGGCGCCCGATCCGCCGGCCGGCGTCGAGGTGCGCAGGTCGGGCTTCGCCCTGCCCGGCGATCCCGGGCGGCAGGTCATCCGGCGCGCCGGCCACTCCCACCGGGACGCGCAGTACCCCGTGGCGTGCGCCCTGGTCCTCGGGGCGAGCCTGCTACCGCTGAGCGGAGGGGAACCGGGTCTCGCCCGCCTCGTCCTGTTCGCCGCCCTGGCCCTCCCGACCGTGGTGCTCGCGTCCGCCCTCTACCACCGCAACCGCTCGGACTGGCCGGTCGCACTCGCCGTCTTCGCCGGCCTCATGCAGTTCGTGCTCGCCGCCTGCGCCGGCACCTTCATCGGGGTCGGCGTGTGGCTCGCCCTGCCCGAGCGCCTGCAAGGCCCCACCACGACCGCCCTCCTCGCACTCGCCCTGTTCGTCCTCGTCGGCCTGGGCCGGCTGATCCGGCAGTCCACCCTGCGCCGGTCCCTTCCGTGGCTGCTGCCCGCGCTGCTGCCGTTCCTCCCCGGCATGCTGCCGGCCGTGGGGCTGTCGCTGCCCGCGGTGTACCTGGGCGAGTTCGACGTCGACATGGAGGACGTGGAAGTGCCCGCCATGCACCACCTCGCGGCCGCCCTCACGGTCCTCGCCGCCATGAGCCTGTGGCTGGTGGCACCCGCGCTGCTGGGCTTCGCCAAGCACTTCCACATGATGGTGCGGGACCGGTGGATGGGTTACACCGCCTTCGTGTTCGTCTCCGTCTGGAGCCTGGTCTTCGGCGTCTGGCAGCTGGCCTACCTGCCCGCCGTCACCGCCGGACAGGAAGCGCTCTCCACGGCCGCCGACCTGCGCACCCCACCCTCCCGGTACGGGATCGAGCCCGAGTGGGTCTGCGTACGGCCCGTCGGGGACCTCGACGAAGTCCCCACCGACGGCGGGCTGCTGGACCCGTCGAGCCCCTACCTCTCCCTCGGGGACGCGGACGGGACCGTCGTGCTGTGGTCCCCGCGCGGCTCCAAGGCGCTCAAGAGCCCGCTCTCCTCGCTGCGGCTGGTGCCGACCCACGACCCCCGGCGGCCTTGCCCATAGGCGCGTCGTGCTTCACTGGACGGGCACGTGCCCACGCAGGACGACGAGAGAGAAGGGGTCACCGTGTCCCTCAAGCCGAGCGCAACGATCCGCTACACCGCGATGCGGCTGGGCATCTTCGTCGGATGCCTCGTCGTCGTCGCCGGGCTCGTCAGCGTCGGTTGGGTGCCCTCCGGCCTCGGCGACGCCAATCCCATCTGGGTCGTGCTGCTCGCCCTCGTGCTCTCCGCGCCGCTCTCCTTCGTCCTCCTGCGCAAGCAGCGCGAGGAGATGTCCGAGCAGATCGCCGGACGCGTCGCGGGTGCGAAGCAGAAGCTGGCCGAGAACCGCAGCCAGGAGGACGTGGCCGACGAGGCCGCGCGCGCGAACTCGTAAGGCCCCAGTTGGCTTCATCACACACCGAACCGCCCCAGCACCGGGAAACCGCCCGCAGTGCCGGGGCGGTGGCGTTTTCCGGGGTGATGCAAGAGGGCCTCGTGCGCCCCTTGTCTCAAAGTACGCCTTTGAGATTCTCAAAGGGAAAGTGTTAGCGTGTTGAACATGTTGACCACAGCTGCGCACCCGATGGCCATGAGCGTCCCGCTCGTGGCGCGCCTGCACGTCGACCTCTGCCGCCGCGCGTCCGCGGCCTGTTGCTGTTGAGCTGAATCGATACAGCAGCGGTCCTGGCGGTCCCGGCCGGCCCCTTTTCCGGCTGCTGCCGCACCGCAACACCACCGCAAAGCCCCTCCCCCCTCATCCCGTGTGCGTCCCCTCCGGAGAGTGTCCGTGTCCGCGACCCCCCATGCCCCCGGCAGCCCTGCCAAGGCATCGTTCAAGTTCCCCTTCTGGGCCCAGATCGTCGCCGGTCTCGCCCTCGGCGTCCTCTTCGGCTGGATAGCCCGCAGTCAGGACGTCAGCTGGCTCGGCACCACGCTGGAGAAGACCGGTGACATATTCGTCCAGCTGCTGAAGCTGGCCATCGCCCCGCTGGTCTTCTTCGCGATCCTGGTGTCGATCACCAACCTGCGGAAGGTGAACAACGCGGCGCGGCTCGCCTCCCGGACGCTGCTCTGGTTCATGATCACCTCGCTGATCGCGGTCGGCATCGGCATCGGCATCGGCCTGCTGACCGACCCCGGCGCCGGCACCGGCCTCACCGCCGCCGACGGCAAGGACCCGAAGAAGACCGGCTCCTGGATCGACTTCCTCACCGGGATCGTGCCGACGGACATCGTCACGCCGTTCACCGATCTGAAGGTCCTCCAGATCGTGTTCCTCGCCGTCGTCGCCGGCATCGCAGCCCTCCAGCTGGGCGCCAAGGCCAAGCCGGTCCTCGACCTCGCCGAATCCGCCCTGGAACTCCTCCAGAAGGCCCTGTGGTGGGTCATCCGCCTCGCCCCGATCGGCACCATCGGCCTGATCGGCACCGCGATCGCCACGTACGGCTGGGACCTGATCGGCAAGTACGCGACCTTCACCGCCGACATCTACATCGGCTGCGCCCTCGTGATGTTCGGCGTCTACCCGCTGCTGCTCGCCACGGTCGCCAAGGTCAGCCCGCTCCAGTTCTTCAAGGGCGCCTGGCCGGCCATCCAGCTGGCCTTCGTCTCCCGCTCGTCGGTCGGCACCATGCCGGTCACCCAGAAGGTCACCGAGCGCCTCGGCGTCCCGAAGGAGTACGCCTCCTTCGCCGTCCCGTTCGGCGCGACCACCAAGATGGACGGCTGCGCCGCGATCTACCCGGCGCTCGCCGCGATCTTCATCGCGCAGATCTTCGACGTACAGCTGGGCATCAAGGAGTACCTGCTCATCGTCTTCGTCTCGGTCATCGGCTCGGCCGCGACGGCCGGCCTGACGGGCGCGACGGTCATGCTGACGCTGACCCTCTCCACGCTGGGCCTCCCGCTGGCGGGCGTCGGCCTGCTGATGGCGATCGACCCGATCCTGGACATGGTCCGCACCGCCACCAACGTGGCGGGCCAGGCGCTGGTCCCGGTCATCGTCTCGGCCCGCGAAGGCATCCTCGACAAGGAGGCCTACGCCTCCACCACGGCCTCCCCGCTGGACGAGCCGACCTCCACGCCGGCCCCGGCCGTCGCCGCCGCCTGATCGCCGGCCCGTTCCACGCCCGCCGCAGCCCCCGCCCCCGTCCGGGCGGGGGCTGCGGCGCGTTGCGGCCCGAGCGGGGATAGGTCGGACATCGAC
Source organism: Streptomyces sp. NPDC059874 (assembly GCF_042731135.1). Taxonomy (NCBI): domain Bacteria; kingdom Bacillati; phylum Actinomycetota; class Actinomycetes; order Kitasatosporales; family Streptomycetaceae; genus Streptomyces; species Streptomyces sp. NPDC059874. Next base: position 31,400 of record NZ_JBHWJY010000017.1, on the reverse strand, counting down.
ATATGACGCCGCTCTGCTCGGGCTGCTGCCGGCCGCGGCCGTGGTGGTGAGCGTACGGAGCCGGCCGGGGCGGGCGGGATCCTGCCGAGCGCCTGGTACCCGTGGTGGTCCCATTCGCCCTCGGATCCCCAGCGCAGGGCGGCGTACACGAGGAACGCGTTCAGCAGGTGGATGAGGGTGAGGGGCACGCCCAGTACCCACCGCAGGCATCCCTTGTCCTCGGGCAGGTCGATGTTCTCGCGCGGCAGCCTCAGCCGAGCGTCGCGATACGCGCCCATGCGATCACCCAACCGCGAAGTACACGGACGCGGCGTTCAGTAGGTGGACGAGTCCGAGAGGGACTCCGAATGCCCAGCACGTCCACGGACGGTGCTTGGGCAGCGTGATGTCTTCGGGGCTGTCGTTCATCGATCAGACCGTGTTCGCGCGGATGAGTGCGACCGCCGCGAGCAGCAGGGGCAGCGCGTACCACCACCGGTTCAGGGTCCGGCGGTACACCGGGAACAGGGAGACGAGCAGCCCGACGAGGCAGATGGCGAACACGGCGTGGGCGCCCGTCTGGATGTCGACGCGCATGCGGTCGTCGTCCGGGTGCACTTCCGCGATCAGCATGAGCACGCAGAAGTACGCCGCCGGCACGTAGAGGAGGCCGAGCGGCACCCCCAGCACCCACTGCAGGCAGCCTCTGTCTTCGGGGAGGTCGATGTTCTCGCGGCGGAGTCTCAGTCGAGCGTTGCGATACGCACCCACGCGGTCACTCCCAGGATGACGGGTGGGGCGAGCCACCACAGGCCGAGGGTCCGCCGGACCGGTGGGATGAGCGTGATCATCATTCCGATCACGCTCAGGATGATGGCGAGGAGGGCGCCCGTCGCAGTACCGGCGTAGCCCGCGTTGTCCCATTCGCCCGCTGGTCCGGCAGACACGATGAGGTACACGGTTGCGGCGTTCAGCGCGTGCAGGAGCCCGAGAGGGACTCCGGCCAACCAGCGCATCCATGGACGCTTCTCGGGCAAGCCGCTGCTCTTGTTGCTGTCGGCCATCGATCAGAGCGTGATCGACCGGACGTATGCGATGCCCGCAAGCAGCAGCGGCAGGATGTACCACCACTTGCCCATGGTCCGGCGGAACACCGGGGTGAGGGTGAGCAGCAGGCCGATGGCGCAGAGGGTGATGGAGAAGTAGGCGAGGTACTGCATGTCCGAACGCAACGGGTCATCGCGCGGGCTCGGCCACGAAGTCCAGGCCAGGTAGCAGCAGTAGACAGCGAATGCGTAGATCAACCCGAGCGGCACGCCCAGCACCCACTGCAGGCATCCCTGGTCCTCGGGCAGGTCGATGTTCTCGCGCCGCAACCTCATCGCATAGCCTCTTTCACCTTGCCGAGGTTATCGACGAATTCATTGCCATAGTTCTGGCCCTTCACCGACTCCCAGTACGGGCCGCCGTTGTAGCGGGCGGCGATCTCCTGCATCTGGGCCGGGGTCAGCTGATCGGCCGGGACGCCGGCGTACCTGGTCTCTGCCTTGATCTGGGCCAGGAAGCCGGCCGCGATGAACGCGTTCTGCTTGGGGTCCTGGAGCGCTCCCTGCACCACGTGCTGCTGCCGCTCGGTGAGGTGCTCGGGATCGTAGCCGAGCACCTCGGCGCCGCGCCGGAGCTGAATGGCGATCGGTCCGAACGAAGTCTCGTCCACGTTCCCGCCGAGCCGCGACGGCAGATTCTCCGCAGTGATGGGAAACAGTCCCCATGGTGTGTCGTCGGCCGACCTGCGGGCGAAATCGACGGCGTTGTCGGCAAAACCGGGCTGCCCGGCTATCTCCTTCCACGCGATACCCGCCACGAGTTCCTCGGGCAGCCCCGCGTGCCGGGCGGCCGCCCGCAGGATCTCCTTGTTCTGCGCGATCCAGGCGGCCTTTTCCTTGTCGCCGTCCGGAGCACCCCAGAAGGTGTCGGCCGCGTCGCCGGGCAGTCCCGCCACCTGCATCCGGATGTCCCGCAGCTGCGGTGAGATCAGGGTGTCCGGGCCGACAGGCCCTGGCGTCTCGCGCTTCGGGCCGCTGCCCGGAAGGTGGGTCAACGGGTTGCCGGCGGCCTCCGCTGCCTCCCGGCGGATGTCCGCCATCGCCGCGTACAGGTCGGGCCGACCGCCGCCGCCCTGCAGCTTGAACTCGGGCAGCAGCTCGTACGCCTGCTTCAGCGCGTGCACGCAGGTGCTGCGCGCCTCCTGCTCGGTGGCCTTCGCGAGCTGGAAGTTGCCGCCCGCGTCGTCGTGGAGGCGGTTGGCCTCGTCGCGGATGTCGTCCACGTCCATCGTGAGCTCGGCGAGGCCGTCGAGGAACCCGGTCGTCGCCCGCATGTCTTCCCACTGGCGCATCGGCTCCGCCTCCTGCGCCGTCCGGGTGATCGCTGTGCCCTTCGTGGCGATCAGCCCGGAGAGCGCCCGCTCCGCTCTCTTGCCGTTGCGGTAGTGCGCTTTGGCGGTGGTCAGCGCAGTCGCATAGGCGTGCAGAGCGCTGGCAGCCTTGTCGTAGCCCTCGGCCATGTGGGTCACCAGCCGGCGGGCCTCGGCGAGGCGCGAGGTGTACGTGTGGCTGCCGTCGCTGTGCCACTCCGTACGGGTCTCCGCACGCCGGGCGGGCTCCTCGACCTGCACGAGGAGCTCGCGCAGTCGGCGGAACTCGGCAGCATTACGCTCGACGAGTGCCGGGTTGCACTCCTCCAGGAACTCGACGTCCTTGCGGTAACTCAGCCCGCTCACTTGGCCTCCGGCTTCACGTATGCCCCGTATTCCAGGACGCGGTCGAGGAAGTTGCGGGCCGTCCCGTCATCCACCTGGGCGAAGCTGGTGCCGGTGGTCTTCAGGCGGGTGGCCAGGCCGGCGAACAGGGCGATCGTGTCCTGGAACTGGTCGTCGGCGAAGCGGGCGAAGCGCAGGGCTTCGTTCGCGACGTCGGTGTGCGCGCGCGGTGCGCGGGCCATCGTGCTCGCGTCGCCGTCCGGGCGGCCCTCGTGGAGGAGCGCGGCGATCTCGATGAGGAGGTTCGCGTTGCCGTTGATGGACCCGACCCCCGCCAACAGGCTCCCCGCAGCGGTGCCGCCCGCCTCGGGCGCCACCTGGTTCAGCCGCATGGCGGGCGACTCCTGCCCGGCCATGGCGGCAGCCTTGTGCCCGGCCCATTCTGCGTCGAACGACATGTATCCCCTGGAGAGTTGGTTCCTGGGCATGACCGGAATCTGGTGGTCATGCCCAGGTACGGAGACGGCGAGGAAGATCGTCCGGTTCCACCATGGGGGTTTGCGAGCGCCTTATAGTCGACGGTTGTTCATCAACTTGGCGTGTTCGGAGGGCAGATGGCGGTAGGGGAGATACGCGCGGCGGCGCAGATCATCGGGCGGCGCAACGCACTGCGCTACCTGGCGGTCGGAGTCGCCGGCTCACTGGTCGCGGCGTGCGGCGGCAAGGACAAAGCCCCCGCGCCCGGGGTGACCGCCGGGAGCGCGGCCCCGTCCTCGGCGGCGGCCTCCGCGTCCGCCTCTTCGGCCCCGGCGCCGGCCTCCTCGGGCCCGATCGCCCGGGCCTTCGACGCGTTCATCGGGGGCACCTGGAAGCTGGAGTCGACCACGCCCGGCAGCAAGACGGTCCACGGCACGGCCACCATCACGGCGCCGCCCGGGGGGAACGGCGGCTTCACCATCGTCTGGAACGCCGACGGCGAGGCGGTCGAGTGGACCGGCTCCTGGCTGCTGCGCGGCGGGCACTTGAGCTACACCCTCTTCGTGGGCTCCAAGGAAATGACGAAGCTGAGCGGCGGCGAGGCTCTCACGGTCCCGGCGACGGTGGAGGACACCACCTCGCTGACCCTGCCGTGGAAGCCGCCGGGGTCACGAGGCATGGTCGGCGGCCAGCAGCTGAAGGCGACCTACAAGAACAACGTCCTGCGGATCGTCCACGACGACGGCCACGGCAGTGAATCGGTGCACGTCTGCACCCGCGCCTGAGGTCCGTCCTGTCAGCTGCCGGACGCGTGGGCCACGAACCCGGCCCACGCGTGGCGGCCGATGGTGAGGTGGGGGCGCTGGATGTCCTTGGAGTCGCGCACGTGGATGGTGGCTGGAGTATTGGCCACCTCGACGCAGTCATCGCCCTCGCTGCTGTCGCTGTAGCTGCTCTTGAACCAGTCCAGGTCGGGGTTGTGGATCATGTTTCTCCCACCAGTTCCTCGATGAACGCCAGCGACTCGCGTGGCGTAAGCGCCTGAGCTCGGATGATGCCATAGCGCAGTTCGAGGATGCGGAGTTGCTTGGGGTCGGAGACCGGGCGGCCGTGGAACGCCCCGTCCGACCGGCCCACCGCCGTTCCGTCCTCGAACTTCAGCACCTGAATGCGTCCCCCCATGCCTGCGTGTTCCTCGACGTGGGTCGGCATGACTTGGAACTCCACGTTCGGCAACTGGACCACCTCCAGCAGGTGTTCGAGTTGCTGACGAAGCACCATTGTGCCGCCGATCGGCCGTCGGAGGGTGACCTCTTCCTGGACGAAGCTGAGAGCTGGGCCGGGAGCCCGGTCGAAGATCGAGCGGCGTGCCATGCGGGCGGCCAGTATCTGGTCCATCTCGTCCCGCGAGTACGCGGGCCGCCGCATTCGAAACAGGGCCGATGCGTATTCCGGCGTCTGGAGCAGTCCGTGCACGTTGTGACTGCCATAGGCTCCGATCTCAACCGCCCGGGCCTCAAGCTTCGCCAAGTCCCGAATCTTCTTCGGGTAGCGGATCTGCTCGACATCAGCCCTCATCGTGGCGATCTTCCCGCCCGCCCGCAGCACCTCGTCCGCCCTGTCCAGGTACTCGGGACGGGGGATCCGCTTGCCCGCCTCGACCTTGCGGACGAGGTCCTCCCCGTACCCGATCTCCGTACCGAGGTCGGCGGCCCGCATCCCCGCTTCCTCCCGCCACGCCCGGAGCTGGCGACCCAGCGCCGCAAGGACTGCCACCCCCTGCTCGTCCTCGGGATCGACGTCCCAGCCCGCGTCTTCCGTACCGTCGCTGTCCACACTCATCCGCGCCCACCTCCGACCTGCCGACATTCCTCAACGCTGCGTGCCCGCCGTCCGCGCCGGACAGCCGCGACAGCACAGGACAACCGCCGGACAAAGGCCGGACGCAAGGGCCTCCCCGCTTCTCACGGTACGCACGTCTCGCCACGCTGTGTGACGTGAATCGCCAACTCGCCCAGCCCTGGGCCACCACCGACCGCTTCGACGTACGGCTCTCCTCCACCCCGCGCGGTGCCCGACTGGCCCGGCTGCTCGCCGTCGAGCAACTGCGGGCGTGGGGGCTGCCCTTCTGGGATCCCGCCCAGGTCGTGGCCGAGCTCGCCGCGAACGCCGTGACGCACGGACGCGTGCCCGGGCGGGACTTCCGGCTGGTGCTCGCCGTCGCCGGAGGCGTGCTGCGGATCGAGGTGACGGACACGAGGGGTGACCGGATCCCGGTTCTCCGCGATCCGGGGCGGGGGCTGGTGATCGTCGAAGGGCTCTCGGAGCGTTGGGGCGTAAGGGAAGGGCCGGCCCCGGCCAAGGTGGTGTGGGCGGAGGTCTCGCTGGCCGCCGGGTCGCGGGGGGCCGCGACCCGGCGTGCTTAGACGCATAAGTGCCAAATTCACGGGTGAAAGAACCAACCAACCAACCCCACCCCGCCCCGTGACCGGGCGCCCGTCCCTCGGACGGGTGAACAATGCCAACTGGGCTGGATTTGGCGCTGGTTGCCGGGCATATGCTCGGCCCGACAACAGCAGACATGAGACGGCCCCCGGCGGGACTGGCATCCCGGTCGAGGGCCTGACCAAGCAGGAAGTAAGCAGCTTCCCCATGGCTCTCCAGCACCTTAGCGCGCCCTCGCGCGCCTCGTCCCGTGTTCCCGCCGGGACCCCCCGATCCGGTGTCATCCACGTCAACATCCGGCACGACAGTCACTTCACCGTGGTGGGCAACGGCCTCGCCCAGCACCGCGAACTGTCGTACACCGCCCGGGGCATCGCCCTGTACATCCAGTCGCTGCCCGCCGGATCACCCGTCGGCGTCAAGGCCCTGGCGGCGCGGTCCGCCGAGGGCGAGATGCGGGTCGCCGCGGCGCTGCGGGAGCTGGAGGAGCACGGGTACCTGGAGCGCCGGCGCGAGCGGCTGGCGACGGGGCAGGTGGTGACCCGTACGTACTCGTACAACAGCCCGGGGGCCGCGCTTCGGCAGCCGCCGGCATCGCCCCCTCCGCCGCCGGACGCGGAGCCCCTACACGAGCCGGACCCGGAGCCCGACCGGCGCCCGAGCCCGACCCGGCGCCCGTAGCGCCGTCGTGGCCCGGGTGGTCTGCCCCCGCCCCGGTCCACCCCGGCGCCGCCGATCTCCTCGCCGGCCTGCGACGCCACGACCCCCGGCTGCTGCTGGCCGAACGCGACGTGCGGCGGCTCGCGCCCGGCGTATCGACCTGGCTGGAGCGCGGGGCCGACCCCGAGGCCATCGGCAAGGTGCTGTCGGGGGACCTCCCGGAGAACCTTCGCCATCCGGCGGCGGTGATCGCCCACCGGCTCACCGCGCTGCTCCCACCGCACTTGCCGCCCGCCCCGGCGGTCCCGCAGGTCAGGCGGCCGGACCCGTTCCAGACCTGCGGCGGCTGCGACCGCGCCTTCCGCGCCCCCGAGCCGGGCCGCTGCCGCGACTGCCCGCCCGACCCGTCGGCACTAGGGGCGGGCATCGTTGCGTCTTGCCGAGCCGCCGTCGGCACGGGCTGATTCGGCATACGGGCTGTTTTCGGCGGCACGGTGCACGCCCCGGGCCGTGGAGCGCCAGGCCGGAGCGTACGGGCGAATAGGTTCGCGCCAGGTCCTTCCCGCAAGCGAGGAGCAGCCATGGCGCGAGTCGAGGGCTTCGAGCCCAACCACAGTGGTCAGCAGCCGGTCGATTCCGGTGCCAACCCCGTGCCGGTCGGGGTGTGGGGGGATTCCGACATCGGCGTCGGCGTAAGCGGCACCAGCGGCACGGTGCCCGTCGGCGTCACCGACATCCCCACGATCGCCGCGGGCGTGTCCGGACACGGCTTCGCCAGTCCGGGGGTGGTGGGCCGCAGCCGCACCGAGAGCGGTGTTGACGGCGAGAGCCTCGACAGCATCGGCGTCCTCGGGCGCAGCACCAACGCCAACGGCATTCTGGGCGTCACCTTCACAGCCACACCGGGCGACGCGAGCGCCGTGTTCGGGTCCAGCGTCGGGGAGGGGAACGGAGTCACCGGCTTCGTGGGCAGCCAGACCGGTGTGGTGGGCAGCAGCGTCCGCGGCACCGGGGTGCACGGGAGCAGCCAGGGAATCGGCGTGGTGGGCGAGAACATCAGCGGCCGCGGTGCCGCGCCCGGGGTACTGGGCACCAGCGAGGAGGGCCCGGGCGTCAGGGGGCGGAGCGACAAGTGGACCGGGGTGTTCGGCACGAGTGGGACGGGCCCGGGCGTCAGGGGGCAGAGCGACACGGGGGCCGGTGTGTCCGGCCTGTCCACCGTCGATTCGTCCGGAGTGGACGGCTTGAACTTCTCGGCGCAGTCCGGGGTGGGCGTCTCCGGGACGAGCATCCTCGGCACGGGCGTGTACGGGCTCAGCTTTGCCGGAACCGGGGTGTACGGCCAGAGCAGGGACGGGTACGCCGGCGATTTCGCGGGCGACGTACGCGTCTCGGGCTCGTTGTCCAAGGGCGGCGGCGGATTCGAGATCGACCACCCCCTCGATCCGCGGCACATGATGCTGGCGCACTCCTTCGTCGAGTCGCCGGAGATGCTCAACGTCTACAGCGGCACTGTCACCACGGACGAAGCGGGCACCGCCGAAGTGGCGCTGCCCGACTATTTCGAGGCGCTCAACCAGGACTACCGCTACCAGTTGACGGTGATCGGCGAGTTCGCGCAGGCAATCGTCGGGGACGAGGTGCGGGACAACAGGTTCACCATCCGCACCGACCGCGCGCGGATCCGGGTGTGCTGGCAGGTGACCGGGGTGCGGCGCGACCGCTGGGCGGAGGCCCACCGCATCACGGTGGAGTCGACGAAGCCCGAGCCCGGCTACCGTCACCCGGAGGTCTGGGACACGGTGGCACAGCAGGATGCCGGGGAACGCCTGCGCCGCGCGGTTGCCGAGCGGCTGCCGGAAGAAGTGCGTGAGGGGGCAGACGAGCTGCTGCGGCGCGGCGGGATCGACCCGGAAGAGCTGGGCGCGCTCGTCGACACCCTGCGGGGCGGGTCCGGAGAATGGGTGCGCACCACGCCGGAGGAGTTCGAGGAGCAGTGGCGGCGCGTGCAAGAACTGGTGCGGCGTACCGGCCCGGACAGGGCCTAGTGCTGTGACCCGGTGAACCTTTCCGGCCACAGCACTAGCGGGAGCCGCCCGCGTCGACCAACAGCCCCGGTTGCGGCGAGGCCGCCTGATCGTAGATCAGGTATGCCGGTGGCTGCGCCGGCTGTCCACGGGAGCGCGCCTAGCGCGAGTGCCGCGCCGTGAACCGGTCGATGAGCGCGGCCGAGCCCGAGGGGAGCTCTGCCAGTGCCTCCCGCGGGAGGGTGGTGATCGCCGTCGCCAGGTCGGTGGCGAGGTCGGGGAAGAGGGCCCATGCCGAAGCCTGCCGGTCGAGGGTGGCGAGCAGGAGGTCGCCCTCGTAGAAGTACGAGTCCACCAGCGGGTCTTCGAGCAGGAGCGCCACCGCGAGCGGGAGCACGTAGGGGAGCGCCACGTCCTGGGAGATCAGCGTGCGGAGGTCCGCCGGGGTGAGGGTGGACAGCGGGCGGCGGCGCAGGGCGTGGACCTTGGCGACGAGGGTCGTCGCGTCCGGTGGCGCGGGCGGCCATGCGGGGGCGTCGAGCTCGTCGAGGGTGCGGTCCAGGTGGAGGAGGCGGGGCATTCGGCCATTGTTGCCGCTCGGATGCATCGTCAGGGAGTGCATGGTGCTAGCGTTATTAGCATCATGTTGCTCAGGTTGGACATCAACGACAGTCGGCCCCTGCACGAGCAGGTGGCCGGGGCGATCCGGCGGGCCATCGCCGAGGGCGAGTGCGCGCCGGGGGACCGGCTGCCGCCCGCGCGGGATCTCTCGCAGGCGCTGGGCGTCAACGCGAACACCGTCCTGCGCGGTCTGCGCGCCTTGCGCGACGAGGGGTTGCTGGAGTTCCGGCGCGGCCGCGGGGTGACCGTGGCCGGTGGGGCGGACGGGCGGTCGGCGCTGCTGGAGCGCGTACGGGCGTTGGTGGCCGACGGGGCGCACATGGGGTACAGCAAGGCCGATCTCATGGAAATGATCAGGGAGGTGCCGTGAGCGACCGTGCGAGCGGGACGGGCAGGGCGGGCGGAGCGGGCTTGGCTGCGTGGGGTGTTGTCGCCTGGGCGGCCGGGGTCCTGGCGTTACTCGTGGCGCTGCCCCTGGCTGCGGGCGGGCGACTGCCGGACCGTCTGGCCACCCACTGGGACAGCGGCTCCGGAGCTCCAGACGGCTCCATGCCGCTGTGGGCGGCGGCGGTCTTCCCGGCGCTGATCTGGGCTGTCCTCGTCCTGGGTGTCGCGTTCGCGCGGCGCCGGGCCGGGGCCGGGGCCGGGGGCTGGGTGGCCGGCACACTGGTCTCCGGCGGTGTGGGTCTGGCCGGTGCGCAGGCGTCGATCGTGCGGGCGAACCTCGACCACGAGGACTGGCGGCAGGCCGATTCGGTGACCGTCTGGGTCGTGGTGGTGATCGCCGTGGCTGTACTGGCCGGTTTCACCGGAGCGCTCGCGGGCCGCCGGGGGGCGGTGGGGGCGGGAGCGCCGGCGGGTGAGGGCCCCCGCATGGAGATCCCGAGCGGCGAGCGGTTCGTATGGCTCTCGCGTGCGTCCAACGCTTGGCTCCAACTCATAGCGGCCGGTACCGGACTTGTCGCGGCGGCCGGTGCGCTCGCCGGGCTGGGCGGGTTGATCGGTGCGGAGTGGGCGCTGGTCGCGCCGTTCGCCGTCGCTTCTCTCCTGGTACTCGCCTTCTCCTCCGTGCAGGCGCGGGTCACCGGGCGCGGCCTGGAGGTCGCGTTCGGGCCGTTCGGTCGGCCGGTGCGGCGCTGGGCCGCCGAGGACATCGAGTCCGCGCGCGTCGAGGACAGGACGCCCGCCCAGGTCGGTGGCTGGGGGTACCGGCTGAGCGGGCTGGGTACGACCGTGATGCTGCGCGGCGGCGAATGCCTGGTCATCCGTGCGAAGGGCAAGGACTTCGCGGTGAGTGTGGACGACGCCGAACGCGGCGCCGCCCTCCTGAACTCCCTGGGCGCCCGCCGCCCGGGGTGAGGGCCGTACCCGGCCGGTGTTCCCCCTCCCCCCGGCGCCGGCCGGATATGGACCCTGTGCGGTCCCCGTTCCTTTAATTCCAGGGTCGGCGGAAACGCAGGAATTAAGAAAGCGTCAGGAACCGAGAATGCGAAGTGTGACCTCCCTCACCTCTGTTCGACTTTCGGACATCTCTCATGTGAGGATCTACGGGAAACACCGCGTACCGGGGGGAGCGTGTTGACCGCACGTTTACGCCCCTCGGTGTGCGCCATCATTCGAGGGGAATCGAAATGAATGTCAAGCAGCGCGGAATCTTAGCCGTAGCCGGTGTGACCGCTGCCGCGCTCTGCGTCGCGGCCGCGCCGTCGGCGATTGCCGATTCGGACGGGACTTCCGCCAAGCCGGTCGCCGCGGCGCCTGTGGTCTCCGAGGCCGCCGCCAAGGCCGACGGGCAGAACGTCTTCCGCGGCCTGTTCTTCGGGCAGGGGGCGGTGGGCCGTGACCTGGCCGAGCTGCCGCTCTTCTCCGAGGCCCGGCAGAACCTCGACAACGGCGACATCGACGAGATCCGTGCGTCGAACGCCGTGATCGACCTGATCGACAAGCGGGATCCCGGCTTCTTCGCCGGGCTCAGCCGCAAGACCCGCAGCGGTGACCCGCGGCAGGTCGAGAAGGCCGTCATCGACGCCCAGAACATGCTGATGTCGGTCGCCCAGAAGGACAACTCCGCCACCCCGGTGGAAAACGGGCAGCTCTGCGGCGTCACCGTCGCGGTCGGTGCGGCCGTCGTGCACATCGCGGCCGTCGTCACCGCAGCCGGTGCCGTGGTCACCGTCACGGTTGCGGTCGGCGCCAACTTCGTGAAGGGCAAGAACTGGTTCTGGAGCCCCGAGCCGACCAGCAGTGACGCCACCCCGCTGACGCGGGACGAAGCCGTCGCTCAGGTCACGAAGGCACTCAAGGCCTAGCACCTCCTCGTGGGCGGAGAGGCTGCAGACTCTCCGCCCCGTCGGTAGGCCTTCCACGCCCCGAAGGGGCAGGGGACACCATCATGAAGAACAGGCTGAGAAGCACATATTCCGCTTTCGTTCGACAAGGAGAGAATTCGGTCTCCGTACCAACGAAGGCGATCGTCGTCGTGGTCGCCGTATGGGCTGTAGTCATCGCCTACGTCGTCCAGGAGCAGATTCCCAGGAATGTCGTCACACTGCCTGCCCAAAAAGCGGCGAGGCATGCCGTGGTGAATATCGCGCCGCAGGGCTGGGCATTCTTCACCAAGTCTCCGAGGGATCCCGAAGTGATCCCCTTCGGGAAAAAGGCGGGGGAGGGTGGTATGGATTGGAAGCCGCTTTCCCTCACGCCGCATGCCTCTCCTCGTAATGCCTTCGGTCTCAACCGTGAGTCGCGGGCGCAAGGTGTCGAGATCTCGATGCTGCTCGCTGCCGCGCAGAAGGACGACTGGCGTGATTGCACGGAGGGCAGGCGGGACTGTCTCGCGCAATACGGCGACCCCGCCCGGCAGATCGGGAACGGCTCGCCGGACCCCACGCTGTGCGGGACGGTCGGTCTGCTCCAGGAGCGGCCCACGCCCTGGGCGTGGCGAGATCTCCTGTCCGACTCCCACAGCGTGGAGCGCGTGATGGTGCTGGAGGTGACCTGCTGATGGGTCAGCGGACCATCCCCCTGCCCTGGGCCGCCGGTTACGGCCTGGCCCGTACGCTCCTTGCCCTCGGCACGCTCGGCACACTGGCCTTCAGTGATGCCGCGACCCTCTTCAGGGAAGTGGCCACGGTCGGCCAGTACCCGCTGTGTCGCGGAGTCACGGCGGCCGGCGCCTTCTGTCTGGTGCCCTCGGAGCAGTACGACACGATGCGCTGGATGTGCTGCCTCGTGCTGTTGGCCGCGGCCGGCGGCTGGCGGCCGAGGGTCACCGCCGTCCCGCATGCCTACGTGGCCTTCAGCGTCTTCTCGGGCATCTCCATCCCGGACGGTGGCGACCAGATCACCTGGATGCTGACCTTGCTGGTGGCCTTCGTCGCCGTGGGCGACCGCCGCCGCTGGCACTGGCAGAGGAGCCTGCCGCCCCGACGGCCCGAGGGGAGCAGGGAGGGTGTCTGGGCGCTGATCGGTGTCAGCGCCGTGGTCGTGGCGCGGATCCAGATGGCCGTGCTCTATTTCCAGTCGTGCGTGGCCAAGCTGCCGCACGCGGAGTGGGCCGACGGCAGCGCCTTGTACTACTGGGTCAACAACTACGCCTTCGGCGCCCCCGGCTGGCTACGGCCCGCCCTCAACGCCGTGGTCCACAACCCTGTGGGTGTCGCCGCCATGACCTGGGGCCCGCTCGTCCTGGAGATCGCCTTGGCCGCCGCGCTGCTCATGCCGCAGCGGGTGCGGTGGATGCTCCTGCCGGCCGGTGTCGTCTTCCACCTCACCATCGCGGTGGTCATGGGCCTGTGGAGCTTCGCCTTCGCCATGTGGGCAGGCCTGCTCCTGCTGCTTGCGCCGCTGGGACACGATCCCGACATCTCGCGCCTGTTTGCGTGGCGGAAGCGGCGCGCGGCGCGACCGCCGGAGGTGCGGGCCACTGCCACGGAGCACATTCCCGTCTGAGGGGGCCACCCCCCACCACGAAAGGAACTCCTTCCATGCGTTCGCGCACTCTCAACGGCGCCGCCGTGGCGCTCGCCTCCGCCACCGCCGTCCTGCTGATCGGCACACCGTCCTCGGCTGCGGACGGCGTCGCGTGGACCGCCGGTCACGGCACGGCCGAGGCCTGGGGCACTCGCTGGACGGAAAGGGGGACCGACGGGTTCCTCTCCGTCAAGCTGGTCCTCAAGGGCGAGCTGAAGAACACCGGCAAGGACTGCTACTCGGTCTGGTCCCAGTTCACCTACGACTTCGCCCCCGGGCCTGCCCGCAAGCACGCCACCCAGTGCGGCCCCGGCACGACGCCGGTCGACTTCTCGTCGACGTACCTGCCCACGACCACCGGCTCCGTCTTCATCTGCAAGGGGGAGACCCTGAAGGACTGCGGCGAGCGCAGGAGCATCACCCACTGGCCGGTCCAGCGGCCTTCCGGCGCGCCCGCGGAGTGACTTGGTTCGGGTCCCCCTGCCCCGTGGGGCAGGGGGACCTCGCGGCGCGGCCCTCCTCAACTCCCCGACCGCCGTCGCGCAGCGTTGCGGAGGGCCCGGTTCACAGGGAGGGCGATCCGTGCCGGAGCGGTGAATATCGGGTGCAGGGGCTGGTCATCGGCGATTTCCGGTACGTAAATTACCGGCGGTAACACCTGTGCCGAGCCGAGGAGAGCACGCCCATGGAAGCCGAGCCGACGCTGGTGGAGCCCGTCAAGACCGTGGTCGACGGAGTCGTACGCGAGGTGTACGTGCCCGCGCTCGCCGCCGTGCCGGAGCGGGGGTCCCTCGGAGACATCCCCTTCGAGAACGCCCGCCAGGCCCCCGGCGAACCCGTGCTCGCCCGCAAGGAGCAGGACGGGACCTGGCGCGACGTCACCGCCGCCGAGTTCGCGGCCGAGGTGCTCGCCGTCGCCAAGGGCCTGATCGCCGAGGGGCTGCGCGAAGGCGACCGGCTCGCCATCATGGCCCGTACGACCTACGAATGGACCCTGCTCGACTTCGCCGGCTGGGCCGCCGGGCTGGTCACCGTACCGATCTACCCGACCTCCTCCGCGCTGCAGGCCCGCTGGATCATCCAGGACTCCGGCGCCGTCGCGTGCGCCGTCGAGGACACCGCGCAGGCCCGGATGATCAGCGTCGAACGGGCGAACCTGCCCTGGCTGACGCACCTCTGGGCCTTCGACACCGGAGCGGTCGGCCGGCTGGTCAAGGCCGGCGAGCACCTGCCCGACGAGGTCGTGCACGAGCGGCTGGTCGCCCGTACGCCGGACTCCGTCGCGACGCTGATCTACACCTCGGGCACCACCGGGGACCCCAAGGGCTGCGTGATCACCCATGCCAACTTCTTCGCCGAGGTCGACAACGCGGTGGAGCTGCTGCACCCCGTCTTCAAGGCGGTCAGCAAGGATCCGGCGTCCACACTGCTCTTCCTGCCGCTGTCGCACGTCTTCGGACGGATGGTCGCCATCGGGTGCCTACGGGCGCGGGTGAAGCTGGGCCACGCGCCGAGCATCCGCACCGAGGACCTGCTGGAAGACCTCGCCGGCTTCCAACCGACCTTCCTCCTCGCCATTCCGTACGTTCTGGAGAAGGTCTTCAACACGGCCAGGGCCACCGCCGAGAAGATGGGCCGGGCCTCCTCCTTCGACCGGGCCGCCCGCATCGCCCGCAGCTTCGGCGAATCCGTCGAGGGCAAGACCCCCGGGCTCGGGCTGCGCGCCGCGCGTGCGGTCTACGACCCGCTCGTCTACCGGCGCATCCGGGCCGCGCTCGGCGGGCGCGTCCGCTACGTCCTGAGCGGAGGCTCCCCACTGGGGCGGCGGCTCGCAGCCTTCTACACCGGGGCCGGCATCGAGGTCTTCGAGGGGTACGGACTCACGGAGACGACCGGCGCCAGCACCGTCAGCCCGCCGCAGCGCCCCCGGCTCGGCACCGTGGGCTGGCCGCTGCCGGGCACGTCGGTACGGATCGCCGACGACGGAGAAGTGCTGCTGGGCGGCCGGCACGTCTTCGCCGGCTACTGGAACACCGGGCAGGCGGTCCCGTACGGGAGCTGGCTGCCGACCGGCGACATCGGGGAGCTCGACGCGGACGGGTACCTCACCATCACCGGCCGCAAGAAGGACGTGATCATCACCTCCGGCGGCAAGAACGTCGCCCCGGCACCGCTGGAGGACTGGCTACGCGCCCACCCGCTGGTCGGCCAGTGCATGGTGGTCGGCGACAACCGGCCGTACGTCACCGCGCTCATCACCCTGGAGCCGGACGGGCTCGCGCACTGGCGGCAGATGCACAAGAAGCAGGACGTGCCGATGCGGGTGCTGGTGGAGGACGAGGAACTACGGGCGGACCTCCAGCGGGCGGTGGACGACGCGAACCAGCTGGTGTCGCGGGCGGAGTCGATCCGGCGGTTCGCGGTGCTGCCGGGGGAGTTCACGGTGGAGCGGGGGCACTTGACGCCGTCGCTGAAGCTGAAGCGGGGGGTGGTCGCGCGGGATCATGCGGACCGGATCGAGGAGCTGTACCGGCGTTAGCCTCCCGTAGACACGGGGCTCCGCCCCGGGCCCCGTCGGGCTGGATGTGGCCGCCGACGTCCGCCGGGCGCGGCTCAAAGACCCGGGGCTCCGCCCCGTACCCCGCTCCTCAAACGCCGGAGGGGCTGGATTTTGCCCGCGAGGCTGGATTTTGCCCGGCGGGGCAGGACATGGCCCGGTGGGGCTGGGCATGGCCCGGTGGGGCTGGGCATGGCCCGATGGGGAGCCGCCGGGCGGTTGCGACGGGGTCGGGTGTGTGTCGGGGCGTCCCCGCAGGGCGCCGAACGCAACCACCCTCGGCCCTCCGACCCCTGGAAACGTTCGGCGCCCGAGGAGACGCCCCGGCGCGCGCCCGGCCCCGGCGGAACCGGCCCCCCTGGGACCCTGCCACGAGGCATCCCGGCCCCGGCGGAGCCGGCCTCTACCGGGGCCGGCTCCGCGAGACGCCCGGGCCCTGGCCGGAGCCGGCCTCCCCGGGCTGCGCTGCGAGGTGTTCCGGGCCTGGTGGGGCCGGCCTCTGCCGGGGGTCCGGGCCCGGCGGAGGCGCGGTCTGGTCGCCGGGCTGGGCGTGCCGTTGGGTGGGGGCGCGCTTATGGTGGGCTGACCGGTTCGGTCCGGGGGCGACCCTAGGAAGGTCCCGTGCCCCGCATCCGCATCCGCCCCCGTACCGCCGCCGCAGCCACGGCCTGCGCGCTGGTGCTGGCCGGGCTGGGGGCCGCCCCCGCCCCCGCCCCCGGAGGGCTTCGGTGGGGGGAGTGCCCCGAGCCCGATGTGCCCGCGGGCATGCGGTGCGCGAGCATCGACGTGCCGCTGGACCACGCGGCGCCGGGCAAGGGAAGCGTGCGGATCGCGCTGGGCCGGATACCCGCCGCCGACCCCGAGCGGCGGCTCGGCTCGCTGGTGCTGAACTACGGCGGGCCCGGCGCCCCCGGCATAGCCAGTCTCGCCGCGGACCCCAAGGCCTTCGCCGACCTCGGCGAGCGCTACGACCTGGTCGTCTTCGACCCCCGCGGCGTCGGCCACAGCGAGCCCGTCTCCTGCGGCGGCTCCCATGAGGGAGAGGAGGCCGGGCAGGACGCCGCCGCGCAGCTCGATGCGCTGCGCGCCGTGGTGCGGCGGTGCGAGCTGGCTTCCGGGCCCGTGCTCCCGTACATCGGGACCGTCAACGTCTCCCGCGACATGGACCGCATCCGCCAGGCCCTCGGCGAGGACAAGCTCGACTTCCTCGGCTCCTCCTACGGGACCCGCCTCGGCGCCGTCTACGCCGCGCAGTTCCCCGACAAGACCGGCCGCATGGTCCTCGACGGGGTCGACACCCTCACCGAACCGCTCGCCGAGCAGGCCCTCGTATCGGCGCGCGGCCGGCAGCGGGCGCTCGACAACTTCCTCGCCTGGTGCGCCCACCGGCCCGGCTGCGTCTACGGCACCAACACCCGCAGCGCGAAGGAGGAGGTCGCCGCCTTCGTGGAGCGGCTCGACAAGGTGCCGCTGATCGGCCACGACGGCTCGTACTTCACCGGGCAGGACGCGGTGGGCGCGATCGGCGCCGCCCTCTACTCGCGGAGCACGTGGCCCGCGCTCGCCGACGCGCTCGCCCTGGCCGAGCAGCATCGCGACCCGGCCGGGCTGCTCCAACTCGGCGGTCCGGACGGGCAGCACCGAAGCGGTGGGCCCGGTGCCGTGCCCGGCGACAACGCCGAGGCCGCCCTCGCCGCAGTGAACTGCGCCGACGACCCCGACCGGTTCACGGCCAAGGCCAAGTCCTCCCCGGCCGCCATCGCGAAGGAACTGCGCGACCTCCAGGAGGCCTTGCGGGGCGAGTTCCTGAAGGCCTCGAAGATCTTCGGGCCCAACCAGCTGCTGACCGTACTGGCCTGCTACGGCCGCCCCGCCGGCACCGACTTCATCCGCAGGATCGACCACCCGGGTGCCCCGCGGATGCTCCTCGTCGGCACCCGCGGCGACCCGGCGACCCCGTACGAGTGGACGGAGGAGACGGCGAAGCGGCTCGGCTCCGCGGTGATCGTGGACTTCAAGGGCGACGGCCACACCGGGTACTCGGCCTCGCGCTGCGTCCGGGAGTACGTGGACGGCTTCCTGATCGACGGGCGGCTGCCGTCCGGGACGCGGTCCTGCCCCGCCGAAGAGTGACCCCTCCGACGGGGGCGCGGCCGATCAGCAGTTGGCGTGCGTCGAGCGGCCCGCGAAGCGGTCCGCCAGCCAGTTGCCGGCCGCCAGGGACTGGGTGATCACGCCGCTGACGTGCTCACCGATCCAGATGGTGTCGAACTCGACGTTCGCGCCCCGCGCGCACCAGTCGGAGCGCAGCGTGCGCCCCACCCCGTACGGGATCAGCTCGTCGCCGAGCGCGTGGTACTGGTACACCGGCGCGGCCGGGGCGGTCCGCCCGAGCTTGCTCTGGTTCAGCCGGGCCTGCCAATCGGGCTGGGCGAGCGGGTCGCGCGTGGTCAGGTCGGAGATCCGCTTGAAGGAGCCGGCGATCGCGTCGATCGCCACGCAGTTCTCCTTCATGCCCGCGACCAGCAGCTTGCCCGCCGGGTTGAGGTAGGAGTCCAGCGCCAGCTCGGGGAAGGCCGCGTCCTGTCCGGCCGCCGCCATGAAGATGAGCCCGGAGCCGTAGGAGCCGTTGTTGAACGCGGCCACCTTCAGCAGATCGGCCGGGACACCGCCGGTCGCCGTGCCCTTGACGCGGAGCTCGGGGGCGTACGAGCCCTGCAGCTCGGCCGCCCAGCTGCTGGCCTGCCCGCCCTGCGAGTAGCCCATGATCCCGACGGGGGTGTCGGCCGACAGCCCGGCCTCGGGGAGGCGGATGGCGGCGCGTGCCGCGTCGAGGACGGCGTGCCCGGCGGAGGGGCCGACCGTGTACGTGTGGACGCCCGGGGTACCGAGGCCCTCGTAGTCGGTGACGACCACGGCCCAGCCGCGCAGGGTGAGTTGCTGGATGAGGTTGGCCTCCATGGCGGTGCCGTACGGGAGGTTGTTGCTCGGAGCGCAGGAGTCGCCCATGCCGACCGTGCCGACGGCGTACGTGATCAGCGGGCGCGGGCCGGTACGGCCGTCCTGCGGGACGATGACGGTGCCGGAGACGACGTTGGGGGCGCCGTCGGCGGTGGTGGAGCGGTAGTGGACCTTCCACGCCTTGGTGTTCGTGGGCTGGCCGGGCAGCGGGTGGAAGGCGGAGGGGGCGCTGGCGACGACGTCGCCGGGGGCGGCGGCCTCCGTGGAGGCGGCGTTCGCGGCGGGGATTCCGGCCGGGGCGGCCAGGGCGGCCACGGTGGCGAGGGCGGCGAGGGCGGTGCTGCGGATTCGCATGGGCGGCTCTCCCAAGGACGGTCCGTGTGGGGGTAGGTGAGGTGACGGTAGTGACCGACCGGTAGGAAGGTCGTTGACCGCGCAGCTCAGGTTTCCTGGCCGGGGATCGCACGCCGTTGCCCGTGGCAAGGCTGCCGCGCCGCCGCCGGGGACCAGCCCCAGGACCCCCGCGCCTCAAACGCCGGCGGGGCTGAAGGTGTCCTCCGGGCATGAGCCAAATCCAGCCTCGCCGGCGTTTGAGGCGCGGGGGCTGGGGCGGAGACCCGGATGCGTCAGCCGGCGGACGCGCCGCGGTAGGCCCCCGGCGTCGTCCCCAGCCGCGCCGCGAGCTCCGCGATCGGCTCCCCGCTCTCGGCCAGGCCCGCGATCGCCGCGTCCCGCCGCACGTGGTCCTTGAGCTGCTGGAAGGACGTCCCCTCCTGCTGGAGCCGGCGCCGCAGCGTCGCCGGCGACACCGCGAGCAGCGCCGCCACCTCCCCGAGCGCGGGCAGCCGCGGCGAGGTCCGCAACCGCTGGGTCAGGGACCGACGGACCTGCTCCGCGACCGTGGTCCCGTACTCCGGGCGCGACAGCAGGTCGAAGGGGGCGCGGCGCAGCATCGCGTCGAGCGCGGCCTCGTCCCGTACGAGGGGAGCCGTCAGCCAGTGCGCGTCGAACGCGGCCCCCGTACGGTCCTCCCCGAAGCGGACCGGGCAGTCGAAGAGGATCTGGTACTCGTCCTTGTGCGGCGGCGGGGGATAGGCGAAGGCGGCGTGGGCGAGCGGGATGCGCCGCCCGATCAGCCAGCTGCTCAGCCGGTGCCAGATGGCGAGCACGCACTCGGTGAGGAACCGCTCCTCGTCACGGACGAAGTCGTTGCGCACGGTGAACCGCGCCTCGGAGCCCGTGACTTCGAGCGCCAGTTCGGGCCCGCCGGGGAACAGTCCGTAGAAGGAGGCGGCCCGCTCCATGGCCGCCCCCAGGTCGCGGCAGCCGAGCGAGGCGTAGCACATCATCGCGAAGGTGCCGGGGCGGCTCGGGACCGCGCTCAGCCCGAGGAACTCGTCCTGCGTGGTCCGGTACAGGGCCCGGAACAGCCGGGCGAACTGCGCGGGCGTGATCCGCGCCCGGTCGTCGCCCAGCAGCAGGGGCGGGATCTGCGCCTCCTGGAGCAGCGGCACGGTGTCGATACCGCTGCCGCGGGCCCCCGCGAGCACGGCCCGCACGTGGTGCACGGTGATCGTCCGCCTCCCCATGGCTCCGACGGTAACGCGCGGCGGCGCCGGGGGATACGGACGTGCGCGGCCCGGTGGGGGGTTGGGGGGCTCGGCGGGGGCTTCGCGCGGCTTGGCAGAGGCGTCGAGGAGGCTTCGCGGGGGCGGCGCGGGGGCGGCGCGGGGGCTTCTCGGGAGCTCAGCCCGCCTCGGGGTCCCCGACGGGCAGGCTCAGTTCCGTACGAGCCACAGCGCCTGCACCACGAGAGCCGTGTGCCCGAGAACGCAGGTGAACCAGGCACCGCGGCCGCGCGTTCCGTGGCGGGCCACCGTCACCCAGCCCGCGGCGAGCAAGGCCGCGGACAGCGCGCAGAACACCCAGGCAATGACCGGCCACGGCGCGGAGAGATCGGTGAAGTGCCGGATGGCGATCGCCGGCGCGAGCGTCAGCAGGGGTATCGCCCACGTGCCCTCACCGGCGGCGCGGGGGCGGCTGTCGGTCCCGGTGTCGGTCATGCGGGCACGCTACCGAGAAGTCGACCACCGCGGCTTTGCCCGCGCATTGCTTGGCCGGAACCAGCCGGTCTCCGCCCGGATGAGCGCTGGAGTCAGCGCGGGTGACGCTTCCGGTCATGCCGCCGCGCCGGTCCGGATGCCTAGCGTCGAGGTTCACCAACTCCCGGGAGGGCATGCGATGGACGTCGTCGACGGTCGGCCGAGCACGCTGGCACGGTTCACCCAGTGGACCGAGGAGCGGTACGGGCCGGAGACGGCCCTCCGCTTCCGGGCGCCGGAGGGGCAGGCGCATGCACAGGCGCGAGGCGACGGTTGGCAGACCCGTACCTACGGCGAACTGGCCGCGGAAGTACGGGCCGTCGGGCGCGCGTTGCTCGGCCTGCGGGTGGCCGCCGGCGAGCGGGTCGCCGTACTGGCGGAGACCCGGCCGCAGTGGACGTACACCCACTTCGGGGTACTGGCGGCGGGCGCGGTCCTCGTGCCGGTGTATCCGACGGCGGGCAAGGAGGAGCTCGCCTGGGTCCTCGCGGACTCGGAGGCGGTGCTCGTCGTCTGCGACGACGCCGCGCAGGCACAGCGGGTCGAGGCGCTCCGGGCGAAGCTGCCGCGCCTGCGGGAGGTGATCCTGATGGACGCGCTGCCCGCCCTGCCTTTGGCCCCGGAGCCCGAACTCCTCGCCCGGTCGCAGGCCGTCACCCCCGACGCGGACGCGTCGATCGTCTACACCTCGGGCACGACGGGCCTGCCGAAGGGCTGCCGCCTCACCCACGCGAACCTGGGTGCCATCCAGGACGCGACCCTCCCGCTGATCAAGGGCGGCCCCGGGGATTCGACGTATCTCTACCTCCCGCTCGCGCACCTGCTGGCGCAGCTGATCCAGTTCACGACGCTGCTGGAGGGCGGGGAGCTCTGCTACTTCGGCGGCAGGATCGAAGACGTCCTGTCCGAGCTCTCCGTCGTCCGACCCACCCATCTCCCCTCCGTGCCCCGCCTGTTCGAGAAGCTGCACTCGGTGGTGCTGTCGCTCGCCGAGTCCCAGGAGGGCGGCCGGGAGCGCCTCGACGAGGCCGTACGCCTGGGAGTACTGGCGGCGGAGGGCCGCCTGCCCGAGTCCCTCCGGGACCGGCACGCCGAGGCCGACAAGACCCTCTACTCCCTGGTCCGCAACGCCTTCGGAGGCCGGCTGAAGTGGGCGCTCACCGGCGGCGCCCCGATCGCCCCGGCGACGCTGGACCTCCTGCGGGCCTGCGGGATCGCCGTGTACGAGGGGTACGGGATGACGGAGTCGGGCGGGGTCATCTCCCTCAACCACCCGGATGCGGTGCGCTACGGGACGGTGGGGCGGCCGATCGCGGGCTGCGAGGTGCGGATCGCGCAGGACGGCGAGGTCCTGGCCCGGGGCCCGATGGTCTTCCCGGGCTACCACGCGAACGCGGCGGCGTCGGCCGAGGCGCTGGACGCGGAGGGCTGGCTCCACACGGGCGACCTCGGCGAACTCGACCCCGACGGCTACCTCCGCATCACCGGCCGCAAGAAAGAGCTGATCATCACCTCGGCGGGCAAGAACATCACCCCGACGGAAGCCGAATTCGCCGTCCAACGCTCCCGCTACGTCTCCCGCGCCGTCCTCATCGGCGACCGCCGCCCCCATCCGGTCGCGCTGATCACCCTGGACACGGACGAGCTGACGGCATGGGCGACCCGCGAGGCCGTGGACCTGGGCGACTCCCCGTCGACCCACCCGTCGGTCCGCACCCTGATCGAGGCGGCGGTCACCGAAGCCAACGCCACCCTCTCCCGCCCGGCCCGCATCCGCGCCTTCCACATCCTCCCGGAGGACCTCACCCCGGAGGCGGGCACCCTGACCCCCACCCTCAAACTCCGCCGAACGGCGGTGGCGAAGCGCTACGCGAAGGAGATAGAGGGGCTGTACGGGGGGTGAGGGGGGCGGGCCGGGCGGTCCGGCTCGGACCCCGCCACCCGAAGCCCCCGCCTCACCCCCTCCGGTTCCCGCTGTGTCGGACGGAGCCGCTGCATGGGCGGTCCGGGGGCGGAGGGCGAGTTAGTCGCCCCTGCGACCGGGTATCCGGCCGGCAGGGAGAGGGGGGCGCCGTGCGACGTGCCGTGCAGCTGTTGGTGCGGGGGGCCGCCGTGGTCGGGGGACTGGTGAGCCTCGCCGTGGGCGGCTGGTTGCTGTGGCTGCTGCCCGGGCCGCCGTTGGCGGCCGTGCTGGGGGTTGGGCCGGTGGACGGGGTCGTCAGGGTCCATGAGTGCCACGGGAACACCGACTCCGAGGGCCAGTCGGACGGCACCGGCTGCACCGGCTGGTACACCCCGCGGGGCGCGGGCGCGCCGGAGCGGGAGATCGTGCTGGACATGGCCGGCGAGAAGCACGACCAGGGCGCCGAGGTGGAGGTCCGGACGGCGCACGGGAAGGCGTACGAACTGTCGGGGGGCGCCGTACAGGAGCTCGGGACCGGTGCCGGGCTGCTCCTCGTACCGTTCCTCACCCTGTCGGCCTGGCTGTTCGCCAGTGCGGGCCACGGCCGGTTCGGGGACGGGGAGGGGTTCTTCTTCGCCGGTCTGGGCGGGCTGATCCTCGTCATCGCGCTGGGTTTCGCGGCCGGTCTCGTCGTCGGGATCGGCACCGCTGTCTTTTGAGGGCCCGCTCTGCTCAGACGCTCGCGCAGGGCGGCCCCCGGTCGACAGCCGAGCCGGCCGTCAGCCGCGCCAGGCCGCGCGCGGGATGCCCAGGTCGATCCGGGCCTGGTCGTGGTAGCTGTTCATCAACGGCACCAGATCGTCCTCGGCGGGCGAGTCGGTGTTGTCGCGGGTCGCGATCTCCTGCCTCCACAGGGACAGGTTGACCTTGTGGGCGGCCTCGGTCGCCTCCGGTGACGCCAGCAGTACGAGGGCTTCGAACAGGACCGACCGTCGCAGTTCGGCCGCCTCCATCGCGGCGAGGGAATCGCGCCGGGCGTCCGAACCCTCCGCTGCCAGCCGGGCTCGCTTCGCGGTGCCGGATATCTCCTTCACGCACGAGGCGTACTCGATGTAGGTGTTGAGCTTGCGCTCGTCCCAACGCGTCGTCATGGCCCTTCGGTGCCGGGCGCGTTCGGCCACGGTCGTCGCCAGGAATGAGGTCAGGGCACCTATGAGGACGCCGGCGAGCGTCACTATCTGCGCGATCACGGCGGCAAGGCTAATCCGTGTGCGCCGCGCGGATCGACCGGGCGGCCTGCGACGACGCGCCGGCGTACGAGCGGTCTGCGGCCGGGGCGTCCTGACAGCAGGCGGACGGACGCTGTCAGCGGTCTGTCCGTCGGCTGTCAGGGGGTGCGCACATCGTCTGCTCATCGAGATCGAGATCGAGATCGCGAACCCGCGAACCCGCGATCCCGCGATCCCGCGATCCCGCGAACCCGCGAACCCGCTAACCCGCTAACCCCGAACCCGCGAAGCACCCGATGAGGAGCGCACCACCATGAGCACGATCGACACGCTGTCCGAGTTCGTCGAGGCCGCCGCCAAGGAGTTCGGCATCCCCGGTGCCGCCGTCGGCGTGCAGGTCGACGGCCGCGAGGCCTACGTCTGCCACGGCGTGACGAGCACCGAGAACCCCCTCCCCGTGGACGAGCGGACGCTGTTCCAGCTCGGCTCGGTCACCAAGACCCACACGGCGACCGTGCTCATGCGGCTGGTCGATCAGGGCCGCGTCGACCTCGACGCCCCGGTACGGCGCTACGTCCCCGAGCTGGTCCTCGCCGACGAGAAGGCCGCCGCGGAGATCACCGTACTGAACCTGCTCAACCACACCGCCGGCCTCGACTGGAACGTCGTCGTCGACACCGGCGACGGGGACGACGCCCTGGCCGGCTTCGTCGCGAAGATGGCAGAGCTGGAGCAGATCGCGCCGCCCGGCGCCCGCGCCTCCTACAGCCAGGCCGGCTTCAACCTGGTCGGGCGGATCATCGAGAACGTCACCGGCCTCACCTACGAGCGGGCCGTCGCCTCGCTCCTCCTCGACCCGCTCGGCCTGACGGACAGCTTCTTCGCGCCCTCCGACGTCATGACCCGGCGCTTCGCCGTGGGCCACAACGTCGACGAGCACGGCGACCTGGCCGTCTCCCGCCCCTGGACGGTCACCACGCGCGGCAACCGTCCCGGCGGCGGCCTCGCCTCCTCGGCCGTCGACCAGCTTCGCTGGGCCCGTTTCCACCTCGGTGACGGCCTCGCGGAGAACGGCGAGCGGGTCCTGACCACCGAGGTCCTGAACCGGATGAAGGAGCCGACGGTCGAGCTGCGCGGCAGCACGCTCGGCGACGCCTTCGGCATCTGCTGGTTCCTGCGCGACGTGGACGGCGTCCGCACCGTCGGCCACGGCGGCTCGGCGAGCGGCCAGTTCGCCGAGCTGCTCACCGTGCCGGAACGCGGCTTCGCCGTCGTATCGCTGTCCAACGCGGGCCCGGAGAGCGGACTCCTCTTCAACCAGGCCGTCGTCCGCTGGGCACTGGAGCACTACCTCGGCGTCGTGGACGAGGACCCGGAGCCGGTTCCGTACGACCACGCGCGCGCCCTGGAGCTCGTCGGGAGCTACGACAACGACGCCATGACGCTCACCATCGCCACGGACGGTACGGAGCTGACCATCGGGGCAGCCATCAAGCCCGAGCTGCGCGCCGCCTCCGAGACCGAGCTGCCGCCGGACTACGAGCCCGCCGCGATGGGCCTGCTGCCGGGCGCCGGCGACGAGTACGTCGTCACCGGCGGCGGCCTGAAGGGGCAGCGCGGCTTCTTCACCCGCGCCGCGGACGGCGCGGTCATCGGCGCCGACCTGGGCGGCCGACTGTTCACGCGGCGGCGGTGACCCCGGCCGAGGGCGGGGCGCAACCGGGCGCGCCCGCACGGCGTCCATCGACTGAGGACGACGGGACGGGCGGGGGAACGGATGACCACGGAGGGCGACGGGCCGCCCGGGCGGCGATTGACGGGGTTCCTGTGCGCGCAGGCCCGGCGGGCCGGGCTGGGCAGCCGTGAGATCGGGGCCCGCCTCGCGGTGGCCAAGGAGGCGTCCGGGCGGGTGGCGGCCGACGGGAATTCGCCCGATCCGCTCGCGACCGTCCCGTGCTCCAAATCCCATGTGGACCGGGTGCTGAAGGGCCAGGCGCCCGTGCCGTCGTGGCCGTTCGTCAGGGAGTTCCTGAAGGTGACCAGCAGGGCCGCCGGGCTGTCCGTCGAGGAGTACCGGGAGCTTTGCGAGACTGCGAAGGGGTTGTTGCGCGGGGCTGCCACCCAGATCGTGGCCGTCGCCCCGGCGGACGCCGGTACCAGCGGCGACACCGTGGCCGCCCTCCGGCTGGAGGTGGAGCTCGAACGCGCCCGGCACACCGAGACCCGGCTCCGCTACGCGCTGCGGGACGCGCAATTCCTCACGACGACCCTGTGGTTCATCATCAGCGCCCTGCGCGACATCATCGCCGACCGCGATGCTCTGTTGGCCCGGGCTGACGGGGACCGACTCGCGCGGCTGCGGGACGAGACCCGGCAGGCCCTCGCCCACAAGCGGACCGCCGAAACGGAGGCGGACCGGGCCGTCGCCCGCATCCGTACGCTCGAAGGGTTCTGGGAACAAGCCCGGCGCGACGTGCAGCGCCTTGCCCAGCACCCGGACGCCGCCGACCTCACCACGGCCCCCGCCTACGGCGCCGGTCCCGCGCCGGCGCTGGTGCCGCAGGAGCTCCTGGCGCAGCCCGCCCTCGACGACATCGCCGGAGCCCTGGCCAAGGCCCAGGCCCTCAACGTCAGTGCCGACGAAGCCGCCCGCGAGATGGAGCAGACGCTCGCCTCGGGGAAACCGGTGGGCGCCGGCGACGAGTTCGCGGTTCTCCTCGCCGCCACCGAACTCGACAACGCCGACCTTCGCGCTGCGGCCGCCGAGTCGCTCGCCGCGCGCTGGGCGGACCGGCCACAGACGCGCGATGCGCTCCTGCGCCTGGTCGACGACCCGGAGATCCGCACACGGAGGGTGGCCGCCGACGGCCTGGGCGTGGTCTGCCCCGGCGATGCCGATGCGCGTGTGGCTCTGCTGCGGCTGGCGCGCGTGCGCGATGACCTGGGGACCCATCTGGCAGCCGTGCGCGCCCTGTCCCACGGCTGGCCGGGAGACCCCGAGGCGCGGGACATCTACCTTGAGTTGGCCAAGGATCAGTGGTTCGTCCGCGATGCCGTGCAAGCCATGGTCACCGGCTACGCGGGCGATGAGGTCGTACGTGATCACCTTCTTTCCCTGGCCGACGGCGGCTCACACGTTCGCGCGGATGTGGCGGAGGCTCTGGGGGAGGGCTGGCGAGGCGACGCGGCCACCCGGGGCTGCCTCGTGCGCCTGGCCGGCGACCGCATGCCCGATGTGCGGGTCGCCGCCCTGACAGCCCTGGGCGCCGGATGGCCCGGGGACCGCGCAGTGCGCGCCGTCCTGATGGTTCACGTGAGGGACGTCGTCAATGTGACCGAGGCAGCCGAGGCGGCGGAGCAGCTCGCGGCCGGTTGGCCGGGCGACGCGGAAATCGGCGGCGTGCTGGATGACCTCGCCCACGACCTCGGCCCGGTGAGGGCGGAGTTCTTCGGGCTGGCTGCCAGGTACCGCGAGTCCATGACCCAGCCGGGCCCGGAGTAGTGGCCGCCACGGACGCGAAGGGCCGCGCCGGGAGCAGGGTCACCGCCGTGCTCGTCGTGATGGCCGTCCTCGCGACGCTGCTGATGCTGCTCGCCGACCGGATTCCGAACCGGGCCGTCAACCTGGGCAGCTTCGTGCAGACCTTCCTGCCCTGGAGCGGGATCGCCGTGCTCGTGCTCGGCGGGCTCGCGCTGTTGCGCAGGTCCCGGCTCGCGCTGGTCGCCGTGCTGGTGCCCGCGCTCGTGTGGGCCTTCCTCTACGCCGGCACGTTCACCGACCGCGCCGACGCAACCGCAGGCGCAGGCACCGGCACATTGACCGTCGTCACGCACAACGTCGACGACGAGAACCCAGACCCCGTCGGCACCGCCCGCGCCCTCGCCGCCACCGGGGCGCAGCTCATCGCCCTGGAGGAGTTGGTCGAGCCCGCCGCCGGTCGGTACGCGGAGGCGCTCGCGGGCGAATACCCGTACCACGAGGTGCGCGGCACGGTCGGGCTGTGGTCCAAGTACCCCCTCGGCGACACGCAGGCCGTGCCGATCATGGAGTGGACCCGGGCGCTGCGCACCACGGCGCAGACTCCGGAGGGGCCGCTCACGGTGTACGTGGCCCACTTGCCGTCCGTACGCGTACGGCCCGGCTCGGGCTTCGACACGGCCCGGCGCAACGGGGCCGCGCGGCGGCTGGCCGATGCCGTCCGGGGCGGCCCGGCCGGCCGCACCCTCCTGGTCGGGGACCTCAACAGCACGACCGACGACCGGGCCGTGGCCCCGCTCATGTCGCAGTTCCGCCCGGCGCACGACGCGGCGGGCGCGGGCTTCGGCTTCAGCTGGCCGGCGGGGTTCCCGGTCGCCCGCATCGACCACGTCCTGGTCCGCGACCTGACCCCGGTCTCGGCCTGGACCCTCCCCGCGACGGCGAGCGACCACCTTCCGGTCGCGGCCCGGCTCCGCTTCTAGCCGTACGGGTGCTCCGTGAGGCGCTGCACCTCGGCCGCGTGGTGACTCAGCCGGTCCTCCGTGCTGCCCGAGGTGTAGAGGACCGTTCCGACGACGGCGAAGGGCAGCGAGAGCAGGAGGAGGGCGAGGAGCACGGCCGTGTCGCGCTCGTCGTCACAGGCTTCGCCCTCGGCCTCGACGTACGACAACGAGCGCCCGCGCCGGTCCTCGTCCGAGTAGAAGACCCGCGATTCGCACTTGTTGTCGTCGTCGTCCGCGGGGGTGAACGGGAGCAACAACTGTGCGCCGATCCACAGCCAGACGGCCGCCGCGGCGGCGAGCAGGCCGAAGCCCCAGGCCTGCTTGCGGGCGGCGCGGGCGCGGAAGGCGGTGTCGTACACCAGTGCTCGTGATGCGGTCATTCGGCCGAAGCTAGCAGGCGGGTCGGACCGCGTTACGGCGTCCTGTTCTCCGTGATCAGCTTCTTGAAGGCCTCCGGGGTGATGGAGTCGATGCCCTGGCCCGAGTTGACGGTGATCTGCCTGCCGTCGATGAGGACCGCCGGGGTGCCCTTGACGTGCTCGTCGTAGAAGGCCTTGCCGACCTTGTCGACCCACGGCATGTACGTGAGCTCCTTGACGGCCTTGTCGAAGGCGGGCGTACGCAGGCCCGGGACCTGGTCCGCGAGCTCCAGGAGGGTGGCGGTGGAGCCGAACCTGTCGTCCGTCTCCTTCTCCGGATGGTTCTTGTAGAGCACCCGGAGGTACTCCATGAACTTCTCCGGGCTCTCGTTCACCGCCGCGCCCAGCGCGTTCACGGCCCGCTTCGAGCCCTTGCCGGAGCCGTTGCCGAGGGCCCCGTCGAGGAAGGTCGCGAAGCGGTACTCGACCTTGTACTCGCCCGCGTCGGCCTGTTCCTTGATGGTCCCGCCCAGGCCCACCTCGACGCCCGCGCAGTACGGGCAGCGCGGGTCGAGCCAGACGGTCAGGGTGTGCTTCGCGTCGGCCTTGCCGTACGGGACCACGATCCCGTCCTTGCCGGAGGTGTGGGCGGGCTGGACGAATGGCCTTCCGGCCGCTTCGCTGTCGCCCGGGCCGGCGGAACCGGCCGCGTCCGAGGCGTGGACGCCGACGCCGACCGCGATGCCGAGCACGGCGACCAGGGAGCCTGCGACCAGGAGTCGGCCGCGCAGCTTCGCCCGTCGGGCCTGCTCCTCGCGTTCGACGCGGAGCCGGTCGCGGGCCTCGCGTCGCTGGTCCTTCTTCGTGCTGGTCGACATAACACCCAGCGTACGGAGGGGAGGGGGTCGAAACCGGGGGTCATTGGGGTATATGGGGCGGGGACTTAAGTCCTCTGTTCGTTCTGCGGTGAGGGTCGGGTGAAGCCGAGACGAATGGTGTGTCATATCTGCCGGGGGGATGGTGAGTCGCTTCCGAAGACCTGATAAACAGAAGGATGTTCACGACCCGATCGGTCGTGTGTCGAATGCCTTGACGGCTCCTGGGGGGATCGCCGCACCGTGAAGCCGCTTCACCGTCACCTTGTCAGCACCTCGCGCAAGGTCCTGTGCACGGCCGCGCTCGCGGCCAGCCTGACCACCGCCGCGGTCGTGACCACTCCGACGACCGCCGACGCGGGGGAGTCCGAGCCGACCCCGGACAGCCCGCAGGCCGCCGAGCGCGGCGACGCCCGCCTGGACCTGCCCGACCTCGTCGCCGACCCGCCGCCCCCGGGGGCCGCCGCGGCCGGCGGCGCCAGCGGCATCCCCGGTACCGCCCTCGACGCGTACAAGCGCGCCGAACTGTCGGTGGGCGCCGCGCTGCCGGGCTGCAAACTGCCCTGGGCGCTGCTCGCCGGCATCGGCCGGGTCGAGTCGGTGCACGCCTCCGGCTACGGGCTCAAGGCCGACGGCTACACCGAGAAGCCGATCCGCGGCCCGCGCCTCGACGGCAACGGCTTCGCCGAGATCCGCGACACCGACAAGGGCGAGTGGGACGCGGACGCCGAGTACGACCGGGCCATCGGCCCGATGCAGTTCATCCCGTCCACCTGGGCCAAGTGGGGCGCCGACGGGAACGGCGACGGCAAGCGGGACCCGAACAACATCTACGACGCCGCGCTGGGCGCCGGCCTCTACCTGTGCGCGGGTGACCGGGACCTGTCGAACGCCGCCAAGCTCGACGAGGCGATCCTCAGCTACAACAACTCCCGCGAGTACGTGAACACCGTGATCGGCTTCATGCGGCAGTACGAGAACGGTGGCGCCACCGAGGTGCCGAACCCGCCCGCCGGGACCTACCCGACCGTTCCTCCGGGCAACCTGCCGACCCCGCGCCCGCCGGTCAGGCCGACCCCGACGCCCACGCCGACGCCCACGCCGACGCCCACTCCCACCCCGACGCCGACTCCCACGCCGACCCCGACTCCGACGCCCGCGCCGCGGCTGGCCGAGCTGACGCTGCTCGACGGCGCCGGGCTCACGGCCGAAACCGGAGCCGCGGCGTTCAGCGAGGTGCCCCGGGTGAAGGTGCTCCTGAGCGACGGCAAGCCCGCGGTGGGCCAGGAAGTGGTCTTCGCCGTCGAGGAGGACACCACCGGAGGCACCCTCTTCGGCACGGCCGATTCCCTGGTGGTCAAGGCGGACGCCAACGGCATCGCGGCCGCGCCCGGCCTGAAGCCCGGCGCCAAGGCGGGCACGTTCACGCTGCGGGCCTCGGCCTACGACACGCTGGGCCGGTTCACGGTGAAGTTCGACGGCACGGTCACGGCGAAGCCGGTCGTGGACGAGCTGGCCCGCCCGGACGGCTCGAAGCCGCTGGAGGCGGTCGCCGGTACGAGCATCAAGGGCATCGAGGTCCTGGCCACCGCGAAGGGCAAGCCGATCGTGGTGTCCGACGCCCTCGTCGGCCTGGGCAAGCTGGGCGCGGACGGCAAGTGGGTCCCGGTGGACCCTGCGACCGGGAAGGGCCCGTACTTCAAGGACGAGTCGGGCAAGCGGGTCTACACCCGTGCGCTGCCGAAGACGGGTACGGACGGCAAGCTCGTCCTCCCGGAGCTCTTCACGGACGCGGAGCTCCCCGCCGGCACGTACCAGCTCCGCGTGGCCACCGCGGAAGGCGTCACCCTGATCCTGGACCTCAAGATCACCGCCCCGACCCCGACCCCGGTCCCGACCCCCACCCCGTAAAACCTGCGGCCGCGGGCCCGCCCGACCCCGCCCGGGCGGCGTCCGGGCCCGCCCGGCCCCGGCCCGGCGGCGCCCGGCC